>CALEXE010000105.1:0-108693 GCA_937925265.1 uncultured Collinsella sp.
GTAAAACACCCCCGAGCATATGTTCGAAAACACAATATGTTGTGTTTGCAGCAAAGGCGGGATGCCACCTGTAGAACCACACCCGCGAACCTCAACCTTCAAGTTGACCTTGAGGCGATTTTTGCGTCCCTTTACATGCCGTTCACATCGCCCCCAAACTCCCCCACCCAAGGCACATGCGGCCCACCACCGCGACGACAAGTGGCAAAAAATGGGACGGGCCCCAGATTGCCCATGCGCGCGCAAAAGCACGCCGCGGCAATCTGGGGCCCGTCCCCAAATACCTATAGATATGCAGGCCAGCGATGTGTTAACGATGTGCCAGCGGGTGCGCCGCCAGATAGACCTCGGTCAGTTGCGTACGATCGACATGCGTGTAGACCTGCGTGGTCGATATATCGGCATGTCCCAAGATCTCCTGCAGCACACGAAGGTCTGCGCCGCCCGCGAGCATATGGGTGGCAAAGGAGTGACGCAGCGTATGGGGATGGAGTCCCACCAGCCCCACCTGGCGCCCATAGCGCTCACAGATGGCATGGATGCCCTGGCGCGACAGACGGCGGCCGTTCTTATTTAAAAAGACCGCCGAGGTCTCGGTTCCGTGGGCATGGGCCGCCAAGCGAGAACGCCCCTCAGTTATATAGAGCGTCAGAGCTCGCGCCGCGCTTCCCACCAGCGGGGACAGGCGTTCCTTTGAGCCCTTACCGCGAACGAGTACAAAGCCATCGTCGATATGGATATCGCCCACATCGAGCCCCACCAACTCGCTCACACGCAAACCGCATCCGTAGAGCACTTCCAAGATGGCATGGTCGCGCAAGCCCATCTCGCCCTCGGGGAAGTCTTGATCGAGCAGCGCCGAGACATCCTCCACCGATAGATACTCTGGCAAACGCTCAGCCTTTTTAGGCAGGCGCAACGCCGCCGTTGGATTTTGGGCCACAGCCCCATCGCGCACCAAAAAGGCGTGCAGGCCTTTGACGGCAGCGAGCGCACGCTCCACCGAAGCGTCGGAATAGCCCCCGTCGCGCCGATCGGCGATAAAGTCCTCCACGACCTGACGAGTCACCTCATCAAAAGACATGATGCCCGCCCGCTCCAGATAGGCGCAGTACGTCGTCAGGTCACGACGATAGGCCGCAATCGTGTTGCGCGCCAAGCCCCGCTCGACTGCAAGGTAATCAAGAAACTCCCCCGCCGCCACAGCGAGCGACGAAGGAGCTTCTTCGATATGTTTCCTGTTCGACGGCAACCTTAGTCCGTCGCACGATTCATGGGCGTCACCTGTAGGCGATCGACGCCCTCATGCTGGCCAATCGAGGCACGCACGAACTCTCGGAATAGCGGCTGAGGATTGGTGGGGCGGCTCTTGAACTCGGGGTGAGCCTGGGTGGCCACGAACCACGGGTGCACATCGCGCGGCAGCTCGACCATCTCGACCAGACGCTCGTCGGGCGAAAGGCCCGAGATGACAAGACCGGCATCCTCGAGCTGATCGCGGAAGGCATTGTTGAACTCAAAACGATGACGATGGCGCTCGTAGACAAGCTCCTCGCCATACGCCTCACGCGCGAGAGTATCGGCAGCGAGCTTGCACGGATAGGCGCCCAGGCGCATGGTGCCGCCCTTCTCGGTCACGTCCTCCTGCGAGCTCATCAGGTCGATGACGCTAAACGGACCGTCCGGGTCAAACTCGGAGGAGCTGGCACCGGCAAGGCCGACAACGTTGCGGGCGAACTCGCACACGGCAACCTGCATACCCAGGCAAATGCCCAGATACGGAATCTTGTGCTCGCGAGCAAACTCTGCCGCGAGGATCTTGCCCTCCAGGGCGCGCTTGCCAAAGCCGCCGGGAACCAGGATGCCCGACGCGTCGCCCAAAACCTCATTGACGTTTTCGGCCTCGAGGCTCTCACCATCGACCAGTTGCACATCTACGTGACGATCGTAGAAAACGCCCGCGTGATGCAGGGCCTCGATAACCGACAGATACGCATCAGGAAGCTGGGTGTACTTACCCACGACGGCAATCTTAACCTTGTCGGTGTGGTGGTTGGCATGGTTTTGCTTGCGCAGGAACTCATTCCATGCGCTCATATCGCGCTCGCGCGGATCGAGGCCAAGGCGCTCGCAAATGCGCAAGTCAAAGTCCTGCTCGGCGAGCAGCTGCGGCACGTCGTAGATGCTCGCGCAATCCTCGTTGGTAAAGACGCAGTCGGTGTCGACGTCGCAGAAACTCGCGATCTTGCCGCGAATGGCGTCGTCAATATGGTGATCGGAGCGCAGCACAATAATGTCGGGCTGGATGCCAAAGCTGCGCAGCTCCTTGACGGAGTGCTGCGTGGGCTTGGTCTTAACCTCGTGGGCGGCGGCGATATAGGGAACGAGCGATACGTGGATGTAGCAGACGTTCTCGGGACCGGCCTCCTTGCGGTACTGGCGGATAGCCTCCACAAACGGCTGCGACTCGATGTCGCCGATCGTGCCGCCCAGCTCGGTGATGACTACATCGGAGCCGGTCTGCTCCTCGATGCGGCGGAACTTATCCTTAATGGCATTGGTGACGTGAGGAATCACCTGCACGGTACCGCCCAAAAAGTCGCCGCGACGCTCGCGGGCGATTAGGCTTTTGTAGATGGCACCGGTCGTAAAGTTGGAATCGCGGGTCAGGTTCTCATCAATAAAGCGCTCGTAATGACCCAGGTCCAGGTCGGACTCGTAACCATCCTCGGTTACAAAGACCTCACCATGCTGGAACGGGCTCATGGTACCGGGGTCGACGTTCAGATACGGGTCGGCCTTCTGCATCGTTACTTTGTAGCCACGCGACTTGAGCAGACGGCCCAGCGAGGCCGCGGTAATACCCTTGCCTAGGGACGAAACCACGCCACCGGTTACGAACACATGCTTGGTCATATTGAGTTACCTGCGCTTCCCGTAGAAGTTGTCCATACACATCTTACGGGTCTTCATTGTAATACTCGGACCGCAAGCCGTTCTCATCTTTTCTCGCGCGCGCTCGCATTTCTCAATCTCGAAACAAAACGCCGCCCGGGACCCGAGCGGCGTCACAACAACTTAGGCGGCAGATCGCTACCGATCGGCAAGCTCATCCCCGAGCATATCCTGAACGAGCATACCCGCGCGGATGCCCTTCAGATACCACCCGCCGCGCTCGGTAAGGCAAATACCATTTGCAAGCTGGCCGCCGTCCTCGCTATATCGCGAAACGACCTCGATCAAGCCGTCAGAATCCAAGCGTTCAATTGCGGCACGGGCTCGATACGGAGACACCCCAACGTGCTCCGCAAGCGTTTTGCGCGAGGAGCCGTATGTCCCGCCACTTTCGGATTGCGTGGCAATCTCCATCAACACCAGCACTTCGACACGCCTCATATCGTTGACACTCGCACGACCCTTGCCCGCCATGGCAGCCTCCTCTAACCGAGCACGAGCATCCAGTGCGCCGTGCACGACCGACACGCCTCACGATGGCAGGTAATATCCATCATGCGGCATCCCGCTAAGGATGAAACAGTTTTAGGGTCATTGTATACCGCCTAAATCGTTTCCAGGCAGGTAAACAGCTATTTTTCGCCGAAATAGGCGCTATATTGAGTGAAAAGCCGTACCGGGCGCTAACCCGATACGGCCAAAATGCAATGTAATTAACGCAGTGCTTCAAACTTAGCGATGGAAAAAACCGCGACGCTCAAACTTGGGCTCGCAGCACACGTTGATGCCCAGTTTACGCAACACCGTCTCGTCCGTCGGCGAGATAATCACGCTAAAGAAGGCATCGCAACCGCGCAGCTGCTCCAGGCCCGAAAGGACACGAGCGGCCGTCTCGCTCGTAGCCGAGGTGATCGACAGCGCCATAAGCGTCTCGTCGGTGTGGAGGCGCGGGTTTTTGCTGCCCAGGAAATGCGTCTTGAGCTTGCTGATGGGCTCAATCGCCTCGTCGCTGATGACTTCGAGCTCTAGGTCCACGCCCGAGACATGCTTGAGAGCGTTCATGATCAGCGAGCTCGCGGCACCCAGGCGCGTTGAGGTCTTACCGGTCACCACAGAACCGTCCGGCATGACCATGGCGCCCACGGGACCGCCCGTCAGCTGCTCCCTAGTAAGGGCGGCCGAGCGTGCCGGTGAGTAGTTCTTATCGATGCCGGCTTTCTTCATAATAATCTTGAGACGGTCGACTTGCTCATCGCCCACGCCGGTACGGCGCACATTTTCGACCGCGGTAAAGTAGCGGCGGACGATCTCCATCTTGGAAGCGTCGCGGCAGGCATCGTCATCGGTGATGGCAAAGCCGACCATATTGACGCCCATGTCCGTAGGGCTCTGGTAGGGGCTCTTGCCCAGGATCTTTTCCATCAGGGCACGGACTACCGGGAAGGCCTCGACGTCGCGGTTGTAGTTGACCGTGGTCTTGTTGTAGGCCTCCAGGTGGAAGGAGTCGATGATGTTGGCGTCATCGAGGTCTGCCGTGGCGGCCTCGTAGGCAATATTGACCGGATGCGTCAGAGGAAGATTCCAAACCGGGAAGGTCTCGAATTTGGCATAGCCGGCGGCCGTGCCATGCTTGTGCTCGTGATAGAGCTGAGACAGGCAGGTGGCAAGTTTGCCCGAGCCAGGACCGGGGGCAGTGACCACAACGAGCGGTCGGGTGGTCTCGACAAACTCGTTCTTGCCATAGCCATCGTCGGACACGATCAGATCGACATCGTGCGGATACCCCTCGATGGGATAGTGCAGCTTGGCGGGAATACCGAGCGCGTTCAGGCGATTGCGGAAGACGTCGGCAGCGGGCTGGCCGGCGTACTGGGTGATGACCACAGCCGCGACGGCAAAGCCGTTGCCGCGGAACAGGTCGACCAGGCGCAAAACGTCCTCGTCATAGGTAATGCCCAGGTCACCGCGAGCCTTGTTCTTCTCGATGTGGTTCGCGTTAATGGCGATGATGACCTCGACGTCGTCGGCTATGCTCTTGAGCATGCGAAACTTGCTGTCCGGCTCAAAACCCGGCAGCACGCGGCTCGCATGATAGTCATCGAACAGCTTGCCACCAAACTCCAAATAGAGCTTGCCACCAAACTGCGAGATGCGCTCCTTAATGTGAGCAGCCTGCAGCTCGATATATTTCGCGTTGTCGAAACCCTGGCGCATATATGGCTCCCGTCCCGTTTCCATTTAATGTTCTAGGCGATTATAACGGAGCCTGCCCCTCGCAAGGGCCTGGCCACCAACAGGCACCAACCAAACACGCCACCGCAACCACCGGGGACCCGGGATAGCTAATTTGAAGCAGGAACCAAGTCACTCCGCACCAACAATGGAAACGTCACAGGCAGAGCCAAAGTCAACGAACGGGCACCAGAGCGGGCAAGCTGTTCCCCTGCACCAACAATAACAGCGTCGCAGGTTGAGCATAAGTCAGCGAGCGCCGTCCAGAACGTACAAGTTGGCATGAAAAAGGCAAGGCATAGACCTTTTGGTCATGCCTTGCCTTTTGAATGACAAATTGTAGTTCTGGGCGGCGCACAGCGTCGAGTGGTTCCGCGGTTTGGTAAAACCGCGGAACATAAGTGCGCCCCCTCCCGCGCACGGAACGGGAGGGGGCTAAAGGTAGGAGTCTACCGGTGGGTTGACCCCACCGGAAAGACGATGACCAGGTGATCCTTTGCAGGATCGTCAAGGTTTCCGTGGGGTACCCGTTGGGTACTTAGAGCATCACGCAGGCGACGGTCAGAATGATGGCGCAGACGACGGAGAGAGCGACGATGAGCTTGAGAGCAAACTTGAGCCAGGTCGTCCACTCGATCTTAGCCAGAGCGAGACCGCCCATGATGGCACCAGAGGTCGGGGTGAACAGGTTCACGACGCCGATGGCGGCGGAGAAGATCATGACCATGACCTCGGGCGAGAAGCCGAGCTTGACAGCCAGCGGTCCCATGATGGGCATGGAGACAGTAGCCATACCGGAGGTCGAGGGGATCAGGAAGGACAGGCCGAAGTAGACCAGGAAGCTCATGGGAGCGAAGATCACGCCGGACAGGCCAGCCAGAGCATTGGCGGCAGCGTCGAGGACGTAGACGTCGAGGCCGGTGCTAGCCATGAGGACGGAAATACCACGGGCGAGGGCGATAACGAGGACAACGGACATCATGTCGGCAGCGCCGGTGATGAAGGTGTTGACGATCTGCTTCTCGGACAGGCCACCGATGATACCGATCAGGACAGCCATGAGGAAGAACCAGGTGGAAGCCTCGTCGAAGTACCACTGGCCAATGGGCAGGCCGGTGATCAGGGCAGACCAGCCCTGAACGATGGCGTTACCGTCGGCGTCATAGACAGCGCCAGCATCGAAGAAGTTGGCGACGCCCTCGTTGAGGTCGGCCAGCGGGATGAAGCCGACGATCATGACGACGAAGGTGAAGGCAAAGGCGATCAGAACACCCTTCTGACGACCGGTGAGCTTGACCTCCTTGTGAACCTCGGAAGCAGCCTTGCCGTGAGCCTCTTCGGCGTCCTTGAGCTCCTGCATCGAAAGGACGGTGGAACCCTTGTCAGCCTTGACCTTCTTGGCATAGCTCATGACGAAGAGGATGGACATAACAGTGGTAACAATCCACAGGACGGCACCGAGGCCGATGATGATGGACTGGTTGACCTCAATGCCAACGCCGGTCAGAGCGTCAACGGCAGCACCGACGGCAAACGGGTTAACCGTGGAGCCGAGGCAGCCGCAACCAGCGCCAAGCAGGACGGTAGCAGCGCCGACCATGGGGTCGAAGCCAGCAGCCATCATGGTGGCGGCGAGCAGGGCGTAGAAGGGAACGGTCTCCTCGCACATACCATAGGTGGTACCACCGAGGGAGAAGATGAACATCAGCACGGGAATGAGCATGATCTCATTGCCCTTAAGCTTCTGCACCAGAACAGCAATGCCGTTGTCCAGGGCGCCGGTCTCGGTCATCATGCCGAGGAAGCCGCCGAGGATCATAACGAAGAGGCAGACGGGCAGAGCGTCAGCGAAGCCCTTGACCGGGGCGGTGCAGAAATCGCTCAGGCGGGCAGCGGTAACCGCGCCACCGGACGTACCGGAGACGATAACGGTAACAACCGCGACGATTGCCAGCAGAGCAAGAAGAATGGTGAACGATGAAGGCATACCGCGCTTTTTCTTAGCGGTCTCAGTCATAGTTCTCATCCCCCCTTCATAAATCATTTACTGATCTCGCCCGAAGCGGCTCTTCCGTGCCGTGCATGTCGTTCGGTGCGAGATTTTTACCAGACAAAAGTGCTCGGGGTGCGCAGCAATGCACCCCGAGCGAGATGCTAGATACTCTTACTTGAGCGTAGCGTACATGACAGCCTTGATGGTGTGCATGCGGTTCTCGGCCTCGTCGAAGACCTTGGAAGCGGGGCTCTCGAAGACCTCGTCGGTGACCTCCTGCTCGGTGATGCCGAACTGCTCGCACTTCTCTGCGCCAATCGTGGTGTTGGTGTCGTGGAAGCTGGGCAGGCAGTGCAGGAAGATGGCACCCGGGTTGGCCATAGCCATGACCTCGGAGGTAACGCGATACGGGGTGAGCTGAGCGATGCGCTCGGCCCAGACCTCGTCGGGCTCGCCCATGGAGACCCAAACGTCGGTGTAGAGAACGTCGGCACCGGTAACGCCGTCCTTGACGTCGGTGGTCAGCTTGATGGTGCAGCCGTTGGCCTCAGCGATGGGCTTGCAGGCCTCGATGACGTCATCGGCGGGCATGCACTCCTCGGGGCCGCAGGCCACGAAGTTCATGCCGAGCTTGGAGCAGACGACCATGAGGGAGCGGGCAACGTTGTTCTTGCAGTCGCCCATGAAGACGAGGGTCTTGCCCTTGATGTCGTAGTTGAAGTTCTCCTGGACGGTCAGGATGTCGGCGAGCATCTGGGTGGGATGCCACTCAGTGGTCAGGCCGTTCCACACAGGCACGCCGGACTTAGCAGCGAGCTCCTCGACGTCGTCCTGGGCAAAGCCACGGAACTCGATGCCATCATACATGCGGCCGAGAACGCGGGCGGTATCCTCGATGGACTCCTTCTTGCCCATCTGCGACGAACCCGGATCGAGGTAGGTGACGCCCATGCCCAGATCCATGCCGCCGACCTCGAAGGCGCAGCGGGTACGAGTGGAGGTCTTCTGGAAGAGCAGAACGATGTTCTTGCCCTCGAGATAGCGGTGCGGAACGCCAGCGCGCTTCATGTCCTTGAAGTTCTTGGAGAGCTTGAGCAGGTACTCGATCTCCTCGGTGGTGAGGTCGAGGAGCTTGAGGAAGCTACGGCCGGAGAGGTTAACACCCATGGTTCGTTTCCTTTCGAAGAAATGAATTACGTAAGTATTAGTGTCGCCCGTTTGACGGGCGAAACCGGTGCGGTTGTAGGGAGACCGCACCGGAAACGGAAAGACTTAGAGGTCCTCGCGCCAGAAGGGCATGCTCATGCAGCGCGGGCCGCCGCGGCCGCGGGAGAGCTCGGCGGAGGGCACGACGAGAAGGTCCAGGCCCTCCTTGTACAGCACGTCGTTGGTGACGGTGTTGCGGGCGTAGACGCAGATCTTGCCGGGCTCGACGCACAGGGTGTTGGAGCCGTCGTTCCACTGCTCGCGGGAGGCCGCGATCGGGTCGCCGCCGCCGCAGGGGATCAGCTTGACCTGGTCGACGCCGGTGGCGTCCTCCAGGACGTGCTCGAGGGTGTCCTCGATCAGGCGGATGTTCACGTCGCCCGGGTTCTTGCCGGCGGTAAGCTCGTAGACGCGCAGGGTGCCCATGATGGCGGGGTGGATCGTGAACTTATCGACGTCGATCTGGGTGAAGACCGTGTCGAGGTGCATGAAGGCGCGCGAGACCGGGATGTCGAAGGCCAGGATGCGCTCGACCTTGGAGTCGGAGTTCCAGAAGATGTTCTGGGCCATGACGTCGATAGCGGCGGCCTGGGTGCGCTGGGAGATGCCGACGGCGAGGGTCTTCTCGTTGATGTTCAGCACGTCGCCGCCCTCGGTGTGGAACTGGCAGTCGCGGCGGAAGTACAGGGAGACGTCCTTGTAGTCGGGGTGGTACTTGAAGACGTACTTGCCGTACAGGGTCTCGCGGTTGCGAGTGACCGAGTACATGCGGTTGAGGTTGACGCCCTCGCCGACGACCGCGAACGGGTCGCGGGTGAAGTAGAGGTTGGGCATCGGGTCGATGATCAGGTCGGACTCGGACTCGGAGTTGACCAGGGAGTCGAGGGTCGTGGACGCCGTGAGGGGCATGTCGATCTCGGCCTTGGTCATGCCGGCCATGGTCTTCTTGACGAACTCGAGGTTGTCCTCGATGGAGTCCAGCTTCTCGCGGACGATCTGCGGCATCTGCTGGCCGCGGATGCCTGCCTCGGCGATGTACTGGTCGGTGAACTCGGCGCGGGCGCCGGGGACCTGGTCGAACACCTCTGCGACGAGGTTCTCGAGGTAGAGGACCTCCACGCCCTGGTCCCTCAGGATCTGGGCGAAGGTGTCGTGCTCCTGCTGTGCGACCTCCAGGAACGGGACGTCGTCGAACAGGAGTCGCTCGAGCTCGTCGGGCGGCAGGTTGAGGAGCTCGTCGCCGGGACGGTGCAGGCAGACCTTCCTGAGCTTGCCGATCTCGGAAGGCACGTGCAGACCTTTCGTCATGGCCTCCTACCTTTCTTTCGGGCCCCTGTCAGGGCCGATTCGTTAGCGCCCCTCCGTGTGAGGCGTTATTGCTGACGACATATTTATATCCAAAATCAGTCCATACTTCCACCTCGCCCCCGAACGGTTTTATATGAGGGGTGAACGGCATACACATATACTTCACGCATGGCACACTTTGATTTAATAAAGTTTATTTACGTGCTAAAACGCGTTTTCAATCCAAATAGCAAATGGAACTTAACTTTATTAAACCACCCTCAAATTGCATATTTCTAATAAAGCTATGAATAGAATTAGCGATTCATGCCGCGTCTCAACCATTTTCATTTTTATTCAGAAAAAAGTTTGTCCTATTCATTTCTGGTAAACAAATTACCGTTTACCAGACGCTTGATACCGTTCACCGGAAGCTCAGTATAAGGCCCAGCGGATACCGGCTCGCTTTACGGCCCCATTTGTAACAACTTGACTTCTCGGTATAGAAAAACGAACCCGCTTCCCCTTGGGAAACGGATCCGTTTTCGATTATCTTCGGCCAATTTGGATAAGGCCCTCGAAGATCGTCGGAATCCTAGCGATCGAACTCCGCCAGTGCCTCGCCCAAAAGCTTCAGGCCCTCGCGAAGAACGTCTTCGCTCGCGCAGTAGCCCAGGCGTGCGCCGCAGGGAAGCTCAAAGCGGCTACCGGGAACCAGCAGCACTCCCCTCTCGGCCAACAGGCGCTTACAGAATTCCTCGTCATCCTCGGGAATATCCAGCTGGATAAACGAGGTGGATATTCCCTGCGGGGCCGTCCAGGAAACGCGATGCTGCGTATCGATCCAAGCCTGCGCGATATCGCGGTTGCCAAACACGATCTTGCGATTGCGCTCGAGAATCTTGTCCTTGTGCTCGAGCACGTAGGTCGCCATGGCATCGTTGAACACGCCGCCGCAGATCATGGTGTAGTCGCGGTAGGTGCGGATGCGGTTGGACACCTCTTCGTCGGCCACGACCCAGCCCACGCGGGCCGCAGGCGTCGAATAGGTCTTGGACACCGAGTTGGTGACAATGGCCTTCTCGTACATGTCGGCCATCGACATAAAGGCCTTGGTGTTCTCAAGCGGCAGGTACACCTCGTCGCACAGCACATAGGCGCCAGCCGAACGGGCGATCTCGGCAATCTGGCCGAGCATATCGGCATCGAGCACCGTACCGATGGGGTTCGATGCGTTGTTGATGCAGATGAGCTTGGTATTGGGACGCACCAAGCGCTTAAGCTCCTCGATATCGGGCTTCCAGCCAAGCTCCTCGCGAAGCTCCCAATACTCGACCTCGGCACCGAGCGTACGCGGAATCTCGTAGAGCGGCGCGTAGGTGGGCCACTCGGCGATGACATGGTCGCCGGGCTCGACCACGGCCATGATGGCGTTGAGGTTAGCGCCCGTGCAGCCATTGGTCTGCAGAATGTGATCGGGATTGACCTCGCGACGATACAGCTTGGCAACCTCGGCCTTAAACTCCGGAGAGCCCTCGATCCAGCCGTAGTTCATCTTCTCGCGGTCCAGGCGCTCGTAGAACGTGGCGCCGTCCTGCTCATCGAGCGCGCGCAGCTCGCCCATGGTGAGCGACGAGATCGTCGACTGGGCGATGTCCCACGTGGCGCTCTTCTCCCAAACGTTGAGCCATTCCTCAACGCCAATCGTCTTAATGTCCATGGCCAAGCTCCTTACAAAAGCAGTCATCCAACCGTGTTGACGTTCCTCATACAAGATTGGGGCGGCGCGAAAACCCGCACCGCCCCAATGGGAGACATCTAACGTCAGCTAGATGTATGTATTAAGACCTATACGGGTCCTAGAAGACCTTAGAGGTCCTCGCGCCAGAAGGGCATGCTCATGCAGCGCGGGCCGCCGCGGCCGCGGGAGAGCTCGGCGGAGGGCACGACGAGAAGGTCCAGGCCCTCCTTGTACAGCACGTCGTTGGTGACGGTGTTGCGGGCGTAGACGCAGATCTTGCCGGGCTCGACGCACAGGGTGTTGGAGCCGTCGTTCCACTGCTCGCGGGAGGCCGCGATCGGGTCGCCGCCGCCGCAGGGGATCAGCTTGACCTGGTCGACGCCGGTGGCGTCCTCCAGGACGTGCTCGAGGGTGTCCTCGATCAGGCGGATGTTCACGTCGCCCGGGTTCTTGCCGGCGGTAAGCTCGTAGACGCGCAGGGTGCCCATGATGGCGGGGTGGATCGTGAACTTATCGACGTCGATCTGGGTGAAGACCGTGTCGAGGTGCATGAAGGCGCGCGAGACCGGGATGTCGAAGGCCAGGATGCGCTCGACCTTGGAGTCGGAGTTCCAGAAGATGTTCTGGGCCATGACGTCGATAGCGGCGGCCTGGGTGCGCTGGGAGATGCCGACGGCGAGGGTCTTCTCGTTGATGTTCAGCACGTCGCCGCCCTCGGTGTGGAACTGGCAGTCGCGGCGGAAGTACAGGGAGACGTCCTTGTAGTCGGGGTGGTACTTGAAGACGTACTTGCCGTACAGGGTCTCGCGGTTGCGAGTGACCGAGTACATGCGGTTGAGGTTGACGCCCTCGCCGACGACCGCGAACGGGTCGCGGGTGAAGTAGAGGTTGGGCATCGGGTCGATGATCAGGTCGGACTCGGACTCGGAGTTGACCAGGGAGTCGAGGGTCGTGGACGCCGTGAGGGGCATGTCGATCTCGGCCTTGGTCATGCCGGCCATGGTCTTCTTGACGAACTCGAGGTTGTCCTCGATGGAGTCCAGCTTCTCGCGGACGATCTGCGGCATCTGCTGGCCGCGGATGCCTGCCTCGGCGATGTACTGGTCGGTGAACTCGGCGCGGGCGCCGGGGACCTGGTCGAACACCTCTGCGACGAGGTTCTCGAGGTAGAGGACCTCCACGCCCTGGTCCCTCAGGATCTGGGCGAAGGTGTCGTGCTCCTGCTGTGCGACCTCCAGGAACGGGACGTCGTCGAACAGGAGTCGCTCGAGCTCGTCGGGCGGCAGGTTGAGGAGCTCGTCGCCGGGACGGTGCAGGCAGACCTTCCTGAGCTTGCCGATCTCGGAAGGCACGTGCAGACCTTTCGTCATGGCCTCCTACCTTTCTTTCGGGCCTCTCGGCCGAATCTATCAGCGCCCTTCCGTAACGGGCGCTGCTTGCTGACAGCTCTAGTTATATCCAAAAATCACCCGCAATTCCACCTCGCCCCCGAACGGTCAACAAAGTGCGATGAACGGTATATCGCATGTGATTCCCCCATGATGTACTTCGGCGTTCTAAAGTAACTTTTCTAAGGTAGACGCTCTTTTTTCTCAAAAATCATTCGCAATTACAACTCCAATCTTTCGATTAGGAATTGCATATCTAAAACGGTTTTATGTATATAAATGACGCTTGTTCGTGTTTCTGTCTGTATTCGATGATATTCAGCCACCTATCATTCTTATTCACACATACTCACCAGTTGAGTGAGGATATAGACCGTTTTTTCACAACGTGACGGGCGTCAGCTCTATGGCTTGTCAGCGTAAGAAGTAGGTAAAGATACCGTTCACGCGATACGTCCGTGCCATAGGTCGACTAAATTGAGACAATAGTGAATAGTGTTAGGCAACCGTCCCCCACGGGGACTGAACGGACAGATGCATATGCCGAGCAAAATCGAAAAAAAGCAAGCCGCTGCAAAGCTGCGTAAGCCGCCGCGCGACTTCTCGTACACGCAGAACCGAGAGCTCAGCTGGCTGCGCTTTGACAACCGTGTGCTTGACGAAGCCTTCGACGAGACCGTTCCGCTGTTCGAGCGGCTAAAGTTCGTGTCGATTTTCGAGTCTAACCTCGATGAGTTTCTCATGGTGCGCGTGGGCGGCCTGTCCGATCTGGCAGAGCTCAAAAAACAGCCTGTCGACAACAAGAGCAATATGACCGCCTCCGAACAGGTCGATGCTGTCATGGCCGAACTGCCCGGGCTCCTTACCCGATGGGAGTCCATCTTTAAGAGCATCGAGGGCAAGCTCGACACCCTGGGCGTTCACCGCGCCCGCATCGATTCGCTTACGCCCGAGGAGCGCACCTTTGTAACCCGTTACTTCCAGGCCTACGTGTCGCCGGTCATCTCACCGCTGGTGATTGACCCGCGCCACCCCTTCCCCAACCTGCGCAACGGCGCACTCTACCTGGCCTGCGGCCTGGACGGCGTCACCGACGAGGAGAGTCTGCTGGGCCTTATCGAGATTCCCACCTCGATGAACCGCGTGGTCGAGATCCCCTCGCCCACCGGCACCTACTCCTACATCTTGCTCGAGGACGTCATCCTCGCCTGCCTGGACAGCTGCTTTGGCTCCTATAAGCCGCTCGACCGCGCGCTCATCCGCGTCACCCGCAACGCCGACATCGATCCGGACGGCGAGGGCGTCGAGGAGGAAGAGGACTACCGCCAGCACATGAAGCGCATCCTCAAGAAGCGCCTGCGTCTGCAGCCGGTAGTGCTCGCGGTCTCGGGGTCGCTCGAGAAGGCGACGCTCAAGACCATCCGCAAGGCTCTCGAGCTTTCTCGCCGCTCGGTCTTTACCTGCGATATCCCGCTCGACCTGGGCTACGTCTTCGGCATTGAGGGCAAGATTCCCGAGCATCTACGCAACGAGCTGCTCTTTACGCCGTTTAAGCCGCAGCCCAACCCCACCATCGACATGTCCCGTTCCATCCGCGAGCAGGTGCTGCAACACGACAAGCTGCTCTTTTACCCTTACGAGGCCATGAATCCGTTCTTGGACCTGGTGCACGAAGCAGCCTACGACCCCGAGTGCATCTCGCTGCGCATCACGCTCTACCGCGTGGCCAAGCAGAGCCGCCTGTGCGAGTCGCTGATCGATGCCGCCGAGAACGGCAAAGAGGTCACGGTGCTCATGGAGCTCCGCGCGCGCTTTGACGAGCAGAACAACATCGAGTGGGCCGAGCGCCTGGAAGAGGCCGGCTGCACCGTCATCTACGGCTCCGAGGGCTTTAAGTGCCACTCCAAGATCTGCCAGCTCACCTATCGCGAGGGCATGGCGCTAACGCGCCTGACGCTGCTGGGCACCGGCAACTTTAACGAGAAGACGGCCAAACTCTACAGCGACTTTATGCTCATGACCGCTCACCCCGGCATCGGCGAGGACGCCAACCTGTTCTTCCGCAACCTGTCGCTGGGCAACCTGCGCGGCGATTACCGCTTCCTGGGTGTGGCGCCCGTCGGACTGAAACCGCTCATCATGCGCGGGCTTGACCGCGAGATCCAGCGCGCCCTCGCCGGCGAGCCCGCCCGCGTGTTCTTTAAACTCAACTCGCTCACCGACCGCGAGGTCATCGACAAGATCGCCGAGGCATCGTGCGCAGGAGTCCGCGTGGACATGATCATCCGCGGCATCTCGTGCCTCAAGCCGGGCGTTCCTGGCAAGACCGAGAACGTGCATGTCCGTTCTATCGTCGGACGCTTTTTGGAGCATGCGCGCGTTTACGCCTTTGGCGTGGACTCGGACATGATCTATCTGAGCTCGGCCGACATGATGACACGCAACACCGAGCACCGCGTGGAGATCGCCTTCCCCGTGCTCGACCCCACCTGCCGCGCCCTGGTGCACGAGTACATGAGCATGCAGCTGCGCGACAACGTGAAGGCCCGCAGCCTCACGAGCGACGGCACCTGGGTCCCCGTGGAGCGCGCAGAGGGTGAGAAACCCTTCAACTCGCAGGAAGCCCTGCTGGAGCGTGCCTACCGCAACGCCGAGGCCGCGCCCGAGCCCGTCATTGAGGCAAAGCCCGCACCTGCTCCTAAGCCGCAGCCGGCCACACCCGAGGTTCAGAAGGTCCAGGCGACCGTCATTGAGCCCGAGCCCGCACCTGCACCTCAGCCCGAGCCGCAGGCAGCTAAGCCCGCACCCGAGACGAGCGCCCGTCGCGATAAGCCCGCCGGCAAGACCAAGGCCATCGAGCGCCATCGCCCCGGTCGTGTGCGCATGGGCCTGGGCCTGATCGGCCTGGGTCTTAAGACGCTCATTACCGGCAAGACGAAATAGTCGTTTGTAGAAGCAGTTTGTAGAAGCGCCCCGCATTTGAGGAAAGCCTCGGATGCGGGGCGCTTTTCCCTGCTACCATGGTGCGAGCAACAACACGAATGACAGGCAGGGATATGAAGCTCACTATAGAATCGATGACCTACGGCGCCGACGGGCTGGCGCACGCCGACAACGGCAAGGCCGTCTTTGTGCAGGGCGCCGTGGCAGGCGACACCGTCGAGGCCGAGGTCGTACAGGACGGCAAGTCGTTCATGCGCGCCCGCACGACCGAGATTCTGGAGCCAAGCCCCGATCGCATTCAGCCCCCCTGCCCCTTCGTTGGCATCTGCGGCGGTTGTTCGTGGGGCAATCTCTCACGCACGGCACAGCTCGCCGCCAAGGAGCAAAACCTGCGCTCCACGCTCGAGCGCATCGGCAAGTTCGCTCCTGAGCAAGTCGATGAGTTGGTACAGCCCATCTGCCACACCAAGGACGACTGGGGCTACCGCAATAAAATCGAGCTCGAACCGACCGTCGTCAACGGTCGCGTGCGCCTTGGCATGCACGGTGTCGACCCCAGCAAAATCGTGACCGTCGATTCGTGCCCGCTGTTCGATAAGCGTTTTCCCAAGGCGCTCAAATCGGTCGTCGGCGCACTCAACTATCTAAGCGGCAGCCATGACTTGGGACTCGAACGCGTGGGCATTCGTGCATCGCGCCGTACCAAGGCACTCGAGGTCGCACTCTGGACGCCTACAGGCTCTTTTCCGCGCTCGCAGGTCTCCCGCGTGCTGGCGGACGCCGCTCATCCCACGAGCATCGTGCGTGTGATGAGCAAGGGCGAAAAGAAGGCCCGCCGTGTCTCCAAGGTCGAAATGCTCGCCGGAGAGGGCTCATGGACCGAGAATATCGCCGAGGGTCAGATGCGCTTGTCTGCCCCGTCTTTTTTCCAGGTCAACACCAAGGGTGCCGAGATTTTGATCGAGCTTGTCATGGAAGCGCTCGACCCGCAAGAAGACGAGCTTGCCGTGGACCTGTACTGCGGCGCCGGAACCTTTACCCTGCCGCTCGCCCGCCGCTGCGACTTCGTCGCCGCCGTCGAGGCCTACGGCCCGGCCGTGCGCGACCTGCGCCGTAACCTGGAGATCAACAAGCTTGATAACGTCGACGTCATTGGCGGAGACGCGGTGCGCGAGTTCCCCGACCAGGATGCCGACGTCTTGGTGGTCGACCCGCCGCGCGCAGGCCTCGCCCCCGAGGCGATCGACCTTATCGCCAGCACGAGTGCTCGCGATGTCGCCTACGTGAGCTGCGACCCGGCCACCCTGGCGCGCGATCTCAAACGCTTTGTCGAAGAAGGCACCTTCTCCCCCGTAAAGATCACGCCAGTCGACCTGTTCCCACAAACCTTCCACTGCGAGACCGTCGTCCACCTTAGGCGCAACTAGCCACTTAATCATTGCTCAGAAAAATCATTGGGAAATCGAGCGTGGCAAGCGGAGGTCTTCGGGGTATAAGACGGCTAATTGTATGCCGCCTATGAAAGGAACCCTCATGCCCAGCGTTGCCGTTCTCGCCGCCGATGGCTTTGAAACTATTGAATGCCTGACCATGGTCGATGTCATGCGTCGCGGCGGCGTGCGTGCCACGCTCGTCTCGATCATGCCCACGCGTGAGGTCGTAAGCTCGCTGCAGATCCCCGTGACCTGCGATGCGCTCTTTGATGAGATCAACTTTGACGAGTACGACTGCGTCGTGCTGCCCGGCGGCCTGCCCGGTGCCACCAACCTGCGCGCCGATCAGCGCGTCTGCGACGTGGTCTGCGAGTTCGCCGCGACCAAGCACGTTGCCGCCATCTGCGCCGCCCCGTTTATCCTGGGCGAGCTCGACCTACTCAAGGGGCGCCAGGCCACGTGCTTCCCTGGCTTTGAGAAAAGCTTCCCCGAAGGCGCCTATACCGGCGAGAAGGTTACGCAAGACGGCAACATCATCACCGCCAGCGGCATGGCCCAGTCGCTCCCCTTTGCGCTTGAGCTGCTGCGCACACTCGCCGGCGACAAGGCCGTCGAGAAGGTCGCCGAGGGCATTCAACTATGATTTTGGCTTCGCAATCACCGCGCCGCATCGAGTTGATGCGCGAGGCAGGCTATGACATTCGCGTGATTCCCGCAGATATCGACGAAACGCCTTTTGATGGCGAGGCCCCGCTTACGCTCGTTGAACGCTTAGCACGCGCCAAAGCCGCCGCCGTTGCCACCGAGCATGCCGAGCCCAACGAACTGACCGTCGCGGCCGATACTATTGTCACCTTCGATGGCAAGATTCTGGGCAAGCCGGCAACCGAGGACGAGGCGCGCACCATGCTCCGCGAGCTTTCGGGCCGCACGCACCAGGTCGCAACCGGCGTCTGCATCGTTAAGGCAGGCGACACGGCCGCTCCGCATGCCGCCGAGAGCCTGTCGTTTGTCGATGTGACCGATGTGACGTTCTATGAGCTCACCGACGAGCAGATTGAGCGCTACGTCGCCTCAGGCGAGCCCATGGACAAAGCCGGCGCCTACGGCATCCAGGGCGTCGGCGGGCGCATGCTCGTGCATGATATTTCGGGTGACTTCTACAACGTGGTGGGCCTGCCCATCGCTCGCGTCGCACGCGCGATTCAAAAACTCTCGTAATTGCATCTGGCGCTGGTTATCCCCCAGCGCCTACAATTTTGCCGTACCGTACGGATCCCGACCGGGCATAAGGCCCGGCGGAAAACCGATAGGAGAAAACATGGACACACTGCTCGAAGCCATCGATGTTTGCAATGTCGATGGCTTTTGCTTTGGCAACTATACGGACAAGGAGGCTGGCACCGGCTGCACCGTAATCGTGGCGCCCGAGGGCGCCACCGGCGGCGTTGACGTTCGCGGCGGTGCTCCAGCATCGCGCGAAACCGACCTGCTGCGACCCGAGAACACCGTCGACAAGGTTCACGCCGTCTGCCTTTCGGGCGGATCGGCCTTTGGCCTCGAGGCTGCAAGCGGCGTCGCTCGCGAACTCGAGAGCCGCGGCATTGGTCTGTCCGTCGGCCCCACGCAGGTGCCCATCGTGTGCTCCAGCTGTATCTTCGACCTTGCCTTTGGCGACCCCACCGTACGCCCCGACATAGAGGCCGGCATCGCCGCCGTGCGCGAGGCACTCGACAACACCCCCACCACGCTCGAGCAAGGCAATGTGGGCGCCGGCACCGGTGCCACCGTAGGTAAGCTCATGGGCCCTGCCACCTGCATGAAGGCCGGCCTTGGCACTGCCGCCGTGGCGCTCGGTCCCGTTAAGGTAGGCGCCGTGGTTTCGGTCAACGCCTGCGGCAACGTTGTCGACCCCCTCACCGGCGAGTGGGTCGCCGGCATGCGCGCCTCAGCCGATAGCGACCAAATCGTCGATATGGAACTCGCAGCCTTTGCCGCCGCCGGATCCATGCAGATGCCGCTCGACCGCACCAACACCACCATCAGCTGCATCGTCACCAACATGGAGCTCACTAAGGCCCAGGCCACCAAGGTCTCCCAAATGGCCGCAGACGCCTACGCACGCGCCATCCGTCCCACGCACACCACCAACGACGGCGACACCATCTACACCCTCGCCAGCGGCAAACTGGGCGCCCAGGCAAGCGCCGCCGTTCCCCTAGACCTGCTGGGCATGCTCGCCGTAAGGGCTTTGCAAACCGCCATCGTAAACGGAGCCAAAACCGCCAAAACCTCCCACGGCATCCCCGGCGCCGCGAAGTAGCCTAACTTGACCAGTTGCCCGGTGGGGCTTGGTTATGTTTGCTGCTCTACAGTCCTGGCTCGCACGAAGAGCACATTAAGTGCTCTTCGGCTCGTGCGGAACTCGCGACAAACATAACCAAGCCCCACCGGGCAACCTACCAACCAAAATCTTTTCAGCCCAGGCCCCTGTGTACCGCGCGTCTAAGATTTTCAAATTCAAATAACCTGACAATCGATTCTTATAGCAGAGGCCCCTTGGCCTTTAGTTTGATACAAGTTCCGCACGAGCCGGAAAGCACTTAATGTGCTTTCCGTGCGAGCAGGACTGTTCGCAGTAGCAAACTAAAGGCCAAGGGGCCCAGTCAACCTATCAGCAGCGATTACTCAGCAGCTAGTTGAATTTGAAGATCTTTGAGGCAAGACGGTATAGGCCGAGTGTGGTTTTGTCTCCGGCACGACCGCGGAGGTTAGTGAAGAAGCCGACCACACCGTAACGCGCACGACGATACATACGCTCGTCATAGGCCTTCAAATCATTCCACAGCGTCTTTAGGCGCTCGTCGGCGCAATCTTCCTCGGAAAGCTTGGTCAGCACCGAGCAGATCGCCATCATCATGGTGAAGTAGCCCATCATGTACGAACGCAGGCGCGACGACCCAACGTCCTGGTACAGGTGGAACGATTCCATCATGATGCGCGTAACACGGAACTGCTGGTCCAGACGCTTGACCATCGTGGCCTCGTTGACACTCTGGCCCTCACGACCGATAAAGTAGCGATAGAGGTCGATGTCGGCGTAGTACATGGTCTTGCAACGCGGCAGCGGCACGTAGGCGTAGATGTTGTCCACATAGAACGTGTGCGGCGGCATGGGCAGGTTGGACTCGCGCAGCACATCCGTGCGATAGCACAGGCTGTGCATGAGCAGATTCTGGTCCAAACGGAAATGGCCGATCTGGTCCCAGGTAAAGATCTTTTTTCGAGGCAGGGCAAACTTGTAACCAATGGCCGTATGCGTACCCTCGTAAACCTTCTCGTACACGTAGTTCGAGATAAACAGGTCAACGCGCTGGTCGCGCTCTTCAAAGCCGCGCAGAATCGACAGCATGGTCGAAAGGGCAGCGCCGTCAAGCCAGTCGTCCGAGTCGACAACCTTGTAGTAGGTGCCCTGCGCCTCGCGCAGACCCGAAAGGACGGCAATACCGTGGCCGCCATTCTCCTGGTGCACCGCGCGGATGATTCCAGGATAACGGGCCTCCCACTCGTCGGCCTTGGCGGCCGTCTCATCCTTGGAGCCGTCGTCCACCACGATAATCTCGATATCGGTGGCATAATTGCTCCCCTCCAAGATGGAGGTGATGCAATGGTCCATGTCCTTAGCGGCGTTATACGAGGGAATACCGAATGTTATGACTTTATGCATGGCAGGCGATAATCTCATCCGAAAGATCGAGGGCGGAATTGGTCACGGCATCCATATCGTAGTAACGATACTCGGCCAGACGACCCACCGGGTGGAAGTTTGTCAGGTTCTGGACGCGCTCAAGATAGCGCTCATAGAGCTCACGGTTCTCGGGCTCAAGAATGGCGTAATACGGCGTCTCGCCCGAGCCGGGCGTATAGGCCTTGGAGTACTCCTTCATGATGGCGGTCTTGCCGGGCAGGACCTGACCAGTCATGTTCTTGAACTCGGTAATGCGCGTGTAGTCCTCGCTCGTGGTGTAGTTGACGGTGCCCACGGGCTGGAACTGATCCATATCGAGCGTCTCGAACTTCATGTCGAGCGTACGGTACGGAAGAGCGCCCAGGTCGAGGTTGAACAGCTCATCGAGCGGACCGGTATAAACGATCTCGCCGCCGTAGGCCTTGCCACCGATCTTGACGGTGGTCTCGTCGATCTCAAAGAGATCGCGGGCGTCCACGTCGCAGAACACGTCGATCAGGTCGTGGTCGAGCATATGCTCGAACAACGCCGTGTAGCCGTCCTGCGGCATACCCTGGAAGGGAGCCTGCGGGAAGTAGCGGTCATCATCGCCCACAAAGATGGGAACGCGGCCGGTGATCGAGGGGTCGATCTGATCGGGCGTCTGGCCCCACTGCTTCATGGTGTAATGCAAAAAGACGTTCTCGTAGACGTAATCGGCGACCTCGGCAAGATCCGGGTCGTTCTTCTTACGCAGCTCCATGATGGGCACCTTGACATCCTTGCCAAAGGTCTCCACGAGCTTCTGATACAGCTCCTCGCCGCGCTCGTCACCAAAGGCGAGCTTGAGACTCGCATGGTTGAAAGGCACGGGCATAAGGGTACCGTTGATGTTGGCGAGCACCTTGTGCTGATAATCCGTCCACTTGGTAAAGCGCGACAGGAAATTATGCACACGCTCGTTAAAGGTGTGATAGATATGCGGACCGTACTCGTGGATCAGGATTCCGGCCTCGTCAGTGCAGTCATAGGCATTGCCCGCAATGTGGCTACGGCGCTCCAAAACGGCAACACGATAGCCGATAGTCTCGGCAAGACGGCGGGCGCAAACGGCACCGGCATATCCAGCACCGACGACAATCATGTCGTACGCGCCGGCGTTAAAGCCTTCAGGCAGGCCTGAGGTAATCTGCATCGATACTCCTTGTCAAAAGCCACGGGCTCGTTAGCTGGGCTTTTCTCGAACATTCTTCGAGACATATTTATCAGAGCGATTATAGCGCTAATGCGTCCTATAATGAGCTTGCCACACAAGGAAAGCTCAAGCACAGCGGCGAACATAATTGAAAGGTAGACCCGCTAGCAGCGGGTTTATTCGTGAACAGCCGGGCGCCTGGAGCTTAGCGAAACGCTTGTAAGGAGTAACATGAGCGATTTCCTAAACCGTATGAAGTCTGCCGCCAAGGCCGACCTTAAGACCATCGTCCTGCCCGAGGGCGAGGATCCGCGCACCATCGTCGCGGCCAACAAGATCATCGAGGAAGGCCTGGCCAACATCGTCATCCTGGGCGATCCCAACGAGATCAACGTTCCCGGCGCCACCGTCATCGACCCGCGCAATGCCGAGAAGCACGAGGAGTACGCACAGAAGTTTGCCGAGCTCCGCGCCAAGAAGGGCGTTACCATCGAGCAGGCTCGCGCCCAGGTGATGGACGCCACCTACTTTGGCACCATGATGGTCAAGATGGGCGACGCCGACGGCCTGGTCTCCGGCGCCTGCCACTCCACCGCCGACACCCTGCGCCCCGCGCTTCAGATCCTCAAGACCGCCCCGGGCACCAAGCTGGTCTCGGCCTTCTTCGTGATGTGCACCGACACCCCGCAGTTCGGCACCGACGGCACGCTGATCTTCGCCGACTGCGGCCTCAACATCAACCCGTCCTCCGACGAGCTCTCCGAGATCGCCATCGCCTCCGCTCACTCCTGGTCCACCTTCATGGGCAACGTTGAGCCGCACGTGGCCATGCTCTCCTACTCCACCATGGGCTCCGCCGGCGGCGAGGTTGCCAAGAAGGTCCAGGAGGCCGTGAAGTTCTGCAAGGAAAAGGCTCCCGAGCTCGCCATCGATGGCGACCTGCAGCTCGACGCTGCCATCGTCCCCACCGTCGCTCAGCTCAAGGCTCCCGGCTCCTCTGTCGCCGGCAAGGCCAACGTGCTCGTGTTCCCCGACCTCGAGGCCGGCAACATCGGCTACAAGCTGGTCCAGCGCTTCGCCGGTGCCGACGCCTACGGCCCCATCCTGCAGGGCATCGCCAAGCCGGTCAACGACCTGTCGCGCGGCTGCTCTGCCGACGACATCGTGGGTGTCGTAGCCATCACCGCCGTCCAGGCTCAGATGGCTGAGTAGCGGACGCACTCGCCCGAAGGCCGTACGGGCTAACCCCTGAAAACGTCCTCGACCAATGAAACGCCCCCGTTCTGCTCCTTCGGAGCTACGAACGGGGGCGTTTCTGGTCTGCGGAATGTTTTCAGGGGTTAGCCCGTACGGCCTTCTACTGCTACGAAGCATTCAGAGCATCTGGAGTGGACGGCGGCTTGGCTACGAGCTGGGGCTGAGGATCTGAATGGATGGGTGCAATTGTTGGGAGCGAAGGCGTTGCGGATATGGCCACTTTGGATCTGCGAGACGTGCTGCAGATCGGCGGCTGTTCAAGCGGAAAGCGTATCCCAGTTTGAAGGCGAATTTTGGGATGCAGTTTCCCCTTGGGGCCTGTTTGGGAAACTGCGGGACGGAATTTTGCTTTATTGTGGGTCGCACTTTCCGCAACGTGCCTCAACCGGAAAGCGTGTCCCAGAATTTGCGCTCGAAATGGGATAGGGTTTCCGCCGTCCGCCTGCTAGCAAAAAGGCCTCCTGAGTCGTTGCTCTGGAGGCCTTTCGCTTACTTGCAAATGCGCGCGTTAGTTGTTCTTGGTCAGACGCTCGACGTCGTGGGCGATCATGTATTCCTCGTCGGTGGGGATGACCATGACCGTGACGGAAGAGCCGGCGGCGCTGATGACCTGCGGACCGTTGCCCACGGCCTCGCGGTTCTTGTTGTTGTCGATGCGCACGCCCAGCCACTCGAAGCAGTCGCAGAAAGCCTTGCGGATCGACCAGTCATTCTCGCCGATGCCGGCGGTAAAGGTAATGGTGTCCACGCCCGCCATTGAAGCGATCATGGAGCCGGCCTGCTGCATGGCCTTGTAGGCGAACATATCGAAGGCGAGCAGGCAGCGCTCGTCGCCCTCGGAGGCGCGCGTACGGATGTCACGGGCGTCGTTGGAGATGCCCGAGATGGCAAGCAGACCAGACTGCTTGTTCATCATGTCATCGACTTCCTGATAGCTGTAGCCGCCCTCGCGCTGCAGGTAGCACACGGTAGCCGGGTCAATGGAACCACAACGGGTGCCCATCATCAGGCCGTCGAGCGGCGTGAGGCCCATCGTGGTATCGCGGCATACACCGTCCTCGATGGCGGCAAGCGAGGCGCCGTTGCCCAAATGGCACGAGAGCAGGCGGTGGCAGCGCGAGCCCAGGATCTCCTTGGCCATCATCCACTCATAGCGGTGGCTTGTGCCGTGGGCGCCGTACTTGCGCACGTGATACTTGTCGCACACGTCCTTGGGCAGGGCGTAGGTGTACGCAACCTCGGGCATAGTCATGTGAAACGAAGTATCGAAGACAGCCACGTTGGGCAGCTCCGGATACTTCTCGCGACAATACTCGATTGCCGCTGCCTCGCCGTAGTTGTGCAGCGGGGCAAGCGGTGCCACCTCGAGAATCTTAGCCATGACCTCGTCGTCGACGACCGCGGAATCATCAAAGTGCCAGCCACCCTGAACGATACGGTGGCCGATGCCATCGATCGTAAAGTCGGTCTTCTCGAGCTCCTCGAGCACGCGCGCAATGGCGCAGCGATGATCGGGAAAAGGAATCTCCTCGGTCTGCTTGGCACCACCGTTCTCGGAGTGGCCAAAGATGCCCATGTCCGAGCCGATACGCTCGCAGTTGCCCTTGGCGAAAACCTCGCGGGTATCGGTATCCAAAAGCTGATATTTAAGGCTCGAGCTGCCGGCGTTGACAACAAGTACGTTCATGAGACTCCTTTGCAGTGCGATACGGTCGGCGCAGACCCCTTAAGGCGGCCGCATGTTAATAAGAAGTTATCACAACTTGATAAATAGCTATCAGGCATATCGCTCAACGAGACGAAAGAGGGGCTGAACGGCGCTCGGTCGTCCAGCCCCTCCCCTCTTGCAATTACTTGCCGTTGACGATGCGCTCGACGTCGGAAGCGATCATGAACTCCTCGTCCGTGGGGATGACGAAAATCTTGACCTTGGAATCCTTGGCAGACAGGCACCAAGCGCCGTCACCACGCAGGGCGTTGCGGGCATGATCCATCTTGACGCCCATAAAGGCCAGGCGGTCGGCAACGCCGGCGCGGACGGCCGGAGCGTGCTCGCCGATGCCGGCGGTAAAGACCAGGGTGTCCATACCGCACATAGAAGTGGCCATCTCGGCAGCCTTGGCGGCAATCTTGTAGACGAACATATCGAAGGCGAGCTGAGCCTCGGGGTCGCCAGCGGCAGCGAGCTCCTCGACATTGCGGCAGTCGTTGGTCTTGCCACCGGTCACAGCCAAAAGGCCGGACTTCTTGTTCATCATCTCGTCAACCTCGTCGAAGGTGTAGCCGCCCTCGCGCTGCAGGTAGCACACGGTAGCCGGGTCGATGGAGCCACAGCGGGTGCCCATCATGACGCCGTCAAGCGGGGTGAGACCCATGGTGGTGTCCATGCACTTGCCGTCCTCGATGGCGCACAGGGAGGCACCGGAACCGATGTGGCACACGACGACCTTGCGGGCCCCGCCGTTGGTCATCTCGGCGACCTTCTTGGAGATGTAGCGGTAGCTGGTGCCGTGGGCGCCGTACTTACGAATGTGCAGCTTGTCGCAAACATCCTTGGGCAGAGCGTAAGTCTTGGCGACCTCGGGCATGTTGAAGTGGAAAGCGGTGTCATAGACCGTGACGTTGGGCAGGTCGGGATACTGCTCCAGGCAGTACTCGATAACGTTGGCCTCGGGGTTATTGTGCAGCGGGGCGAGCGGAGCAACCTCGCGGATCTTGGCGAGGACGTCCTCGTCGACGAGGGAGGAATCACCGAAGTACCAACCGCCCTGAACGATACGGTGGCCGATACCCTCGATCTTGACGCCGTTGGCCTCGAGGTCCTTCAGGACGACCTCGATGGCGACCTTGTGGTCGGGGAACTCGATGTTCTCGGTCACCTTCTTGGAGCCGTTGGCAGCGTGGGTGAAGGTACCGCCGGTAAAACAGACGCGCTCGCAGGAGCCCTTTGCGGACACCTTGTGGGACTTGGTATCGATGACCTGATACTTAAGGGTCGAAGATCCTGCGTTGACGACCAGAACGTTCATGTGTCTCCCTACTAACAGGCGGTGTGGCGCCGCCAGGTTACATACGCTTCAATAATAAACCCAAACGCCCTCGCGCTCGGGTTTATTGCGTTGATATATAAGTTATCGGTGCCCAAATACTCATGACCTTTGGCTTGTAAGACGAAATAGCGCGGGGATATACACAAGGGAAGAAATCCCGAGCGCGACAAGCAATACGACTCGAATGCCCGCAACGCTACTCAACACAGCGTTGAGCAGATAGAAAAGAACGGCACCCACCGCCACCATCTGGCTTTGAACCGAAATCAGTGAACAGCGCATCGAAGAATCGGCTGCCTTTTGAAAAATTGAGTATTTAATTGGAGCAAATAACGAGTACGCAACCGTCTGCAGCACATAGAACACGGGCAGCAAATTAGCCGGAGTAAGGGGGATCAAAAACAAAGCTGTCAATACTAAGCGAACGATGCCGCAAATACGCGCAAAGCGGCCCTTGTCGACATGAGCAATCGCACAGGGCACAATAAGTCCCATGGAGGCCGAGGCAAGGAGCTGGACCGCAATGGTCACACCCGAAGCGACGGCATTCATTCCGCGACACGCAAGCAGCAGTGAGAAATAGTCTTCCAGGGCGACAAAAGCAAATGCCTGAGAACAGTCCATGATGAACGCTGAACGAAGAATGCCATTACCCGCAATAGCGGTACCGATCATCTTCGGGCTAATCCCATGTTCAGGTGTCGTCGCAGTGCCTCCTCTTCGCATTTCAGGAATGCAGACAACGACAACCAACGTCAACACCATTGCGATGATATCTGCCGAAAGACCAATGAGATATGCACCGACGGACGAAATGAAACCGCCCACGCAAGCGGAGATGGCATAAGAGGCATAGAAAACAAATCGCTCAACGACATTAAGTCTTACGAGCTGGTCCTGAGAGACGCTGTCAATGTAAATCGCTTCGATGGATCCGCTCACACACGCAACGGCAAAACCCTTGAGAGCGAACGCACCGATTAAAAGCAGGGGAGAACGGACGAGAAGCAGGGCGGCGTAGTATCCAAGCATTCCCACGACGCCAACGAGACCGCTTGTCTTTCGTCCAAACCTATCAGCAATATAGCCAGTGGGAACTTCAAGGATGAACTTGCTCACTTGATATGCAATCATCATGCTAGAAATCGCCACCATCGAGAATCCGACGAATTCAAGGTAAACCGTCAGAAAATACAAAATGGTGCTAAAGTTCGACAGAAAAACGAACGTCATATAAAGCAAAACCGTACGGTTTTTCATGCTCCGCCCTCCAAGAGTCAGCAATCTAAATCGGAATCTTGGAAAAGCATGAGGGCAAAGCTGTCAGCTATGTGTTACAAGGCGTCAATAATCACTTGATGCCTCGAAGCCAATTAATCTCACGAAGCAAGATGACGCAATAGGTGCAGAAAAACCGTCTGGTGTCGATCAGTCCAGGCATTTTGTCGATAGCAGAAGTAGATGGGCAAGGCTACGTCATGCGAGGCTTCAATGGAGCACTCGCTCACTTCCGATCCATCTGATGCGAGAGAAGAGCCAGAAAAACCCAATATCAATCCCCCGGCTTGAAGAAACTCAGCCTGCGCTCTGTTTCCGTATTCGACGTCGCGGAAGCGGAAATTAACCAGCTGAGCTTCGGGGCATTGATTGATTGCATTGAGACAGGGCGACAAATTAATGGGAACAGCTAACCTGCCGCCCAGTAACTCACGAACGGTCATAGCGCCCACAGATTGATGACCCGCTGGGCACGAAAGAACCTTGAGCTCCTTTTCACCCAAGTATTTCGAAGAAAGGACACTGTTCCTTGGTTCCTCAAATGAGATGGCCGCATCCGAAATGCCAAGCACAAGTGATTCAAAGCATGTAGCCGTTGGCTGATGCCACACATCAAGGTGAATCTGAGGGTGCGAGCTTTCAAACGAGTCGTACCAGTTTTCGGAAAAGAGACGCCCCCGCCCTTGAAGGCAGGGGGCGTAAAGACGGAAGTGGCCGTCGGGCGAGACGCCGTCGCCCCTCGATTGAGCGTACTTTTTGAGATCGTCGACTTGTGCCAGGATCACGCGTGCACGACGCGCAAATTCTCTGCCCGCCGGAGACAAAACAGCCTCCCCCGCCGATCGGTCGAGCAAAACAATCTGATACTCAGATTCCAACTTTTTGATTGCCGACGAAACGGCCTGCGGACTCACATGAACGGCGCGAGCTGCTTTGCGCACGCCGCCATAGTTCGCTACCGCTTGAAGGTATTCGAGTTGAGAAAGCTGCATAGATTACTCCAAAGGCAGCCAAGTCGACGGGCTACGTGTCCTCAGATGAGGTTCTCGCCCAGGTTCTTGCCGCCGAGGACATGCATGTGGAAGTGCATGACGGTCTGGCCGGCGTTGACACCCTTGTTGGAAATGACGCGGAAACCGTCCTCCAGACCCTTGGCCTTGGCGACCTCCTGGACGGCGTGGGCCATGGCGCCCATGGTCTCGGCGGGCACGCTGTCGGCGATGTCGCTGTAGTGCTTCTTAGGGATCACGAGCGTGTGGACCGGCGCCTGCGGGTTGAGGTCGTCGAAGGCGATGACCTGGTCGTCCTCATAGACAACGGTCGAGGGGATCTCGTGGTTGGCAATTTTACAGAAGATGCAATCGCACATAGCTGGTTCCTTTCTTACAGACCAAGGTAATTATATTTGGTCGAGATGCTTAGAACGAAAGGTTATCATCGGTGTTGGCGGCCTCGCCGTCGGCGAGCACATCGTTGCCGTCGACGTCCTTAAGGAGCACCGAGACCTTCTGCTCGGCATCGGACAGGCGGGTGCGCAGGCTTTTGAGGAGCTCGACGCCGCGGGTGTAGCTCTCGAGCGACTCCTCAAGCTCCATATCGCCCGACTCCAGGCTGCGGATGATGAGCTCCAGCTCCTGCGAGGCCTGCTTGTACGTAAGCTGCTCGACCGGGGTCTTCTCTGCCATATCTGTTTCCTTTCCTAAAGGTCTATCACTGTGAAACGCGGTCTACTCGACCGCGTTGACGGTTGCCGACACGTTGCCGTCCGCCATGCGTACGCGGATGGCGTCGCCCGGCTTAAAGGTCTGGGCACTCGTAGCCACACCATCATCGCTGTACGCGATGGAATAGCCGCGGGCAAGTACCTTAAGCGGCGACAGGGCATCGAGCGAGGCTGCCGCACGGCCCAGGTCGGACGCCGGCCTGCTGAGCATCGTACGTCCCTGATGCTCCAGACGGGAGCTTGCGAGCATGAGCACATGGCGCTTGCCATCGAGCCCCGAGGTGCTTGCGACCAAGCGCTCGGGCAGACGTTCGAAGTTGGAGCGGAAGGCCCCAACCGAGCGCGTTATGGCGCCGGACAGACGATCGGCCGTCAAGGCAAGCTCCGATTCGCGGCGCTCGACCATAAACGTTGGGTCGTTGAGGCACGGGCGGTACGCGGCTGCATCGAGCGCATCGCCCAGACGGGCCGTATAGGTATCCCAGGCGCGGCGACCACGCTGATCGAGCATCTCCAAATCAACCTGATTCGACCCAATCATCGAAGCCATCGCGGCGCCCAGACGCTGATGACGCGCCTCGAGTACATCGGCCAACTCCGTCATAGCCGGCGCCACCGATTCTGCCGCTGCCGTTGGCGTGGAGGCGCGACGGTCGCTCACCATGTCGCAGATCGAGGTATCGGGCTCATGGCCAATGCCCGTCACCACGGGCACGGGACAGGCCGCCACCGCACGGGCAAGCCCTTCGTCGTTAAAGGTCATAAGGTCTTCGAAGGAGCCACCGCCGCGCACCAGCAAGATGCAATCGGGCGCCGGCATAATGGCGGCGGCGCGGCGCAAGCCTTCAATAAGCTCCGCCGGCGCACCCTCACCCTGGACCTTTGCGCCCACGCAGACGAGCTCGACGAGCGGGTTGCGACGGCGCAGTGTACGCTTGACGTCGTCGATTACGGCGCCCGAAAGCGAGGTGACGACCGCCACACGCGAGCAAAACACCGGAATGCGACGTTTGCGTGCCTCGTCCATCAGGCCCTCGCGACGCAGCTTTTCGGCCAGTTGCGCCACTTGTTGACGCAGCAGGCCCTCCCCCGCCAGCGAAAACGAGCGAGCGACGAAGCTCATGCGGCCTGTGGGCTTGTAGAGATTAAAGCTGCCCTTAAAGCTCACCTGCATGCCGTCGCGCAGATCGAAGGTGCGCTTAAGGTAGGCGCCCTTCCAGATGATACAGTCGACGGCCGCCGAGTCGTCCTTGATTTGGAAGTAGCAGTGGCCGCTTCGGGCATTGGGACCGCGGAAACCAGTGACCTCACCCAAAACGCTCAGCTGTGGAATGGCATCGAGCGCGCCGGCGGCGATCTCCACCGCTTGGCTCACGCTGAGCTCTTTGCGCTCCTGCTCGTCCGATCCGTCGAACTCGGCGGAAACGGCATTGCCGGTTAGATTCCAGCCTGCCACGCAGCCCCCTTTCGTCATCGTGCACATGGGCTCCGGCCCTGCGCTAATTCAAGTCCAACACATAGTACAGCGCCGCGGGGACACAAATCCCCACGGCGCCCGTCGGTCCCATTTGTTATCGGTTGGAGTTTCTGTTGTAGCGAGCCATAAGGTAGAGCAGCTGAATAATCGAGGTGAGCGCCGCGGCCACGTAGGTGAGCGCGGCAGCCGTCAACACCTTCTTGGCACCGTTGACCTGCTTGGAACTCATGCCCGACTGCTCAATATACGCCACGGCACGTCGGCTGGCATCAATCTCGACCGGCAGCGTAACCAGCTGGAATAGCACACTAAACGAGAAGAAGATCAGCGCGAGGGTCGTGAGCCCTGCTATGTTCATAAACAGGCCCATGAGCAGCACGATCGTCCAGGTGTTCTGGGTAAAGTTGACGACGGGGACCAAAGCGGTGCGTACCTTCATCATGGCGTAACCGCTTTGACGCTGCGCGGCATGACCTGCCTCGTGGCAAGCGACAGCAACGCTTGCGACCGAGCCGCCCGAACGGTTGGAATCCGACAGATACAGGTTGTTATCCTGCGGGTTGTAATGGTCGGTGAGCTCACCGGCGACACCCTTGATACCCACGGCGTTGCAACCGTTGGCGTCGAGCATGCGGCGAGCGACCGTGGCACCCGCGTCGCCGTCCGAGCGAACCTTGGACCAGGTCTTGTACGTCGAGTTGATATAGCTCTGCGCAGCAAGGCCAAGCACTGTACAAACAAGAACAACCAGCAGGTACAGCGGGTCGATGCCAAAGCCGTAACCATAATAATAGGGCATGCGAATTCCTTCGAATCGAGTTACACGGTGAAGGCATTCTACCCACTCAGCCGACTAGGCTTCCCTATAACAACTGGCTTCCCTATAACAACTCAATCTTTCCGTCCTTCACGGTGAGGCCCATATTGCCGGAAAGCAGATCGTCCAGGCGCGAGCCCACAAGCTCAAAACGCCAGCCTTCGCGCAGGGGGCTTTGCTCAGGATGCTCGATGTAATCGGCCAGGTCATCGCGCGAGGCAATGACCGAGGTCGCCACCCCCGAGCGCTCGGCAACCAGGCGGATGAGCGCATACATCAGGTCCGTCACGCTCTCCAGCTCCGGCGAGATCTGACGGTGTCCGCGCACCATGAGCGGCAGGCGATCGTGCGGGCAGCTCGCGCCGCGCTTGATGGCCATGAGCGCACCGTCCACGTCGCGCTCCCCCAGCTGGTCGGTACCGCGAATGCTACGGAACTCCTCAACGCGGACGGGATTGCGCTTAACGAGCGCAAGCAGCGTGTCGTCGGACATGACCCACTTGCGCGGGATGTTACGGCGCTCGGCGCGGTCCTCGCGCCAGGCGGCGAGCTCGCGCGCGATACCCAGCTGGTGACGGCTGCACGAATTGATGCGCTTGACCTTGCGGAACGCCTCGTGGCGATCGGCGCGATAGTGCGACTCGTCAGCCAGCGGGCGCAACTCGTCGAGTACCCAGTCCACGCGGCCCAGCTCGCGCAGACGGCTCATCATCTCGGTATAGGCGACGATCAGGTACTTGACGTCATCGATCGCGTACTCAATCTGCTTATCGGTCAGCGGGCGACGCGACCAGTCGGTCAGCGACTCAGTCTTGGGCAGCGAGACGCCGCAAAACGTCTGCACGAGCGCGCCGTAGGAAATCTGCTGGCGCTCGCCTAAAAAGGCGGCGGCCACCTGCGTGTCAAAAATCGGACGCGGCAACACGCCTACGGTATGAAGCATAACTTCCATGTCCTGCGAGCAAGCATGGAACACCTTGGTCACGCTCTCGTCGGCCATGAGTTCGGCCAAGGGAGACAGGTCGTCGATCACCAGCGGATCAACCGCGACGCTCTCGGCAGGAGTGGCAATCTGGACCAGGCACAGGCGCGGATGGAATGTGCGCTCGCGCAAAAACTCGGTATCGACGGCAATCGCGTCAAACTCACGGGCGCGCTGGCAAAAGTCGAGTAGAGCCTGATGTGTGGAAATGTACATATCAACCCATCGAATAAGGTTAGGCCCGAAAAACACGGGTAGGATATCGGCATTGCCTTACAACTATACTCGGTTAGTCACAGAACGGGAACGTAAGTATGCGCTGCCTTATCATCCACAACCCGGCATCGGGCCCCAGCTCAGATGAAATCTACGCATTCACGCACGCCCTCGCGCAGGGCGGCGACGAGGTCGTGATGCGTTTTATCGGCGATGGCCTGGAACCCGAAGACGCCGTGGCAGACGTGCGCGAGTTTGATCGCGTGGTGATTTCGGGCGGCGACGGCACCGTCTCCAACGTACTCGACCAAATGCGCGGATGCGGCGTCCCCACGCTCGTCTTCCCCTCCGGCACAGCCTGCCTGTTCTTTAACAACATCGGTAATGCCCCCGAGGCAGCGGCACTTGCCAAGGCCTGCCGTGCCGGTCGCACGGTCAAAGTGGACATGGGCGAGCTCTTTTGGCTCGACGAGAACGGCAACGAAAAGCGCCACGGCTTTATCATCATCGCCGGCTCGGGCTTCGACGCCGAGATCATGATGAAGGCCGCCCCTACCAAAAACGACATCGGCGAGATCGCCTACTTCCTCTCCGCGCTCGCCACGCCCAACCCCACGGTGGCGCACTTTACCATCGAGCATGACGGCATTGTCGAGGAGCTCGATGGCATCTGCTGCATGGCCGGCAACACCTCGGTCATCCAAAACGACATCAACCTGTTCCCCAACTGCCGCATGAACGACGGCATGGTCGACATTGCGGTCATCGAACCCGTGCGCACCGTGCAGCTGCTGCCTACCGTGATCACCGCTGCGCTTGACCCCGCCGGCAAGGTACTCGGGCGCCCACAGTTCAAGATCATCCAGACCAAGGAAGCCAAGATCACCTGCACCCCGTCACTGGGCATGCAGTTCGATGGCGAGATTATCTCCAGCAATTCGGGCGTCTTTGGAGCCCGCGCGCTTCCGCAATGCCTCGACCTCATCGTCGACGAATTCTCCCCGCTCGGAAAATAGGAGGACCCTATGAACGACAATCCCCTGATCGGCTTTATTGTCATCGTCTTGGCCATGCTCGTCGGTTACGCCATCAACGTGATTCACCGCCGAAAGAAGTAAATCCACATTGGTATGATATTCATCCAGTTATCGACTCTCCCGCTGTTTATGCAAATCCTAAACAGCGGGAGAGTTTTCTTTTTGACCGCCGTCTAATGCTTTATTCAGCTACAGTAAATGCATGGTGCCTTTATTTAACTAAAGCCACGAAATGAGTATTATTATCCGCTCATCGTATATTTTTTCACGCTCATCGAGTAGAAGCTTTTGTCGGGTGAATACTCTTAAGACTTCCTTTAGGCTAGTAGATGTATTTATTAGCTGAAACTCCGCATGGTTTCGCGGGGTTTCAACAGTTGGGAGGGATCATGAGGTTTACTCATCCCGTCAACACGCTCAAGAAGCTTGGCTGCGGCCTCGCATTCGGAGCTGCGGCCATTATGGCCATGCCGACCTCGGCGCTCGCTTGCACCCAGATCTACATGGGCAGCAAACTCACGGCGGACGGCAACACGTACTACGGCCGCGCTGAGGACTTTAGCCCGCGCTATATCAAGCACTTTGGCATTGAGCCTGCGCACAAGGACGGCAGCGAGTATAGCTCACTCGAATCCGGCTTTGAGTACAAGTCCAAGGGCGCGACCTACCGCTACACCTTCGTTCGCGACAACCCCTCTCAGTGGGAAGATCGCTATGACGCTTATTCCGAGGCTGGCATCAACGAGAAGGGCGTCTCCTGCTCTGCCACGCTGAGCACCTCCTACAACGAGCAGGCTGAGGAGGCCGACCCCATTACCGAGAAGACCGGCATCGGTGAGTACAACTACGCCAGCGTCATCCTGGGCGAGAGCGCCACGGCCCGTGAGGGCGTCGAGCTCCTCGGTAGCCTGGTCGACGAGCAGGGCATCTGCACCAACGACCAGGTCATCATCGCCGACAACAACGAGACTTGGCTGTTCGCCGGACTTTCTGGCCATCAGTGGATTGCCATGAAGCTCACTGACGACATCGCCTCAGTCAACCCCAACATCGGCAACCTTAACTACAAGGTTAACCTCGACGACACCGAGAACTGCCTCCACTCCAAGGACATTCAGACCATGCCCGAAGAAAAGGGCTTTGCCAAGTACTTCGATGACGGCCAGTTCGACGTTGCCCAGACCTACGGTGAGGAAATTAGCGAGCAGGCCATGCATTCTTGGTCGCGCTATATCCAGGGCCGCGATTACTTCATGGCTCCGCTTGCCGAGGGCACCGACTACGAGATCGTTAAGGACGAGCGCGAAGATGCTCGCGCCACGACCGGCGCCCTGGTCCACGAGATGCAGCCGCTGTTCTTCCAGCCCGGCAAGTCCGACTGGAACACCTTTGAGATGATCCGCAGCTTTGCTACTCGTGGCGAGAATGTCGCCGGCCTCAACGCCAACACCGACGGCGCCTATGCCATCGGCACCAACCGCAATACCGAGATCCACACCTTCCAGATCCGTCAGGGCATGGACCCCGAGATCGCGACCATCCAGTGGGAGATGCTCTCCAACGCCGAGTTCTCCGTCGCTATTCCCTTCTACTCCGCACTGCTCACCGAGGTCAGCCCCTACTTCAGCGATCAGGATGTCTCCTTCGATCATTGTGAAGAGGAAGACGTCGTGAACAACGAGGAGCCCGAGAACTCCATCAACTACGTCCTCATGGACATCAACACGCTCGCCGCTGAGAACCGCGACCACTGCGCCACCGGCGTCCGCGCCTATCTCGACGCTCTGCAGAAGGAGCTCATCGAGCAGAACCTGACCGTCGACGATGCCATGCAGGCCACCGAGGGCACCGAGGCCCGCACCGCCCTGGCAAACAAGGCCGGCAAGGCTGCCACCAAGAACACTTACCTCAAGTGCAAGGCTATGCTCGAGGAGATGCGTGACTACCTCAAGGAGGAGGATTTCTCCGAGGAGTTCGTCCCGAGTGACTACGATGCCGACAACGACTGCCTGGTCGAGTCCATCACCTACGCCGACGAGGCCCTCTCCGATGAGGATGTAGCCGAGCCCGAGGTCAAAGAGGAAGAGGCCACCGAGGAGAAGTCCGAGGGCAACAACATGGCCGCCATGGCCGTTGGCGCCGTCGTCATCATCGGTGTCTGCGTCTACGTGATCTATCGTCGCAAGAAGGCCTAAGGCCCTCATGTCCTAGCTGAGCGGGCAAGACGGCAATGTCAGCCTCGCCCGCTCAGCCCGCTCTTTTGACCGGCGGGAAACCCGCCCGAAATCTTTTTAAAAAAGATTTCCCCGCACACACTTCGCTGTGCTATAGTGCAGCGAAACAGCAACTAGGTGCGACCGCGCCACGGCATCACGAAAGGAGCCACCAACATGAAGAACACGATGAACTCTCTCAACAACTGGTGGTGGCGTGATGCGAATACGATCGGTCGACAGTGAGTCCCTCACGCCTGTTTTTGAGCTCTAGGTGATTGGAAGGCCTCCGGTTTCGACCGGGGGCCTTTTTCTATCTCGAGCCCGATCGCATTCGCATCACGCGCCTCCGCTTTTCTCTTGCACTCCCCTTCCGAAAGGATTTTCACCATGTCTCAGAACACCACCGCCACCCAGCCCCGCACCGTCCAGACCGCCGACCGCGGCAAACTCGATGTCCGCGCCCTCGTCCTGCTCGCCATCCTGCTCGCCGCCGGCTTCATCCTCAACTTCACCGTCGGCAAGGCAATCTCGGGCATCTCGGGCGGCATGATCAGCCCCGAGTTCATCATCTCGGCCTTCTGCCTCACCATCCTGGTCGTTCGCCCCAACATCGGCCAGGCGCTCGTCATTGGCCTCATCTCGGCTGCCGTGATCCAGATCACCACCACTTCGCCGTTCGTCGATTTTGCCGCCGAGGGCATCGCCGCCATGCTCATGGCCGGCATCGTCAACGGCGCCGGCAAGAACGGTCAGGTCAAGCCCGCCATCGCCATTGTCGCAACCTTCCTGACCACCTTTGTCTCGGGCGTCATCTTCATGGTCATCAAGATGGCCATGCTCGGCGTGGTTGGCGAGCTCGCCGCCGCCATGCTGCCCGTCGTCGCCATGACCGCCGTCTTTAACGCCATTCTGGTCGGCGCCCTCTACTTGCCCATCCAGAAGGCCCTGAAGCTCAACTAACCTGCTCGGCTTTATGAGCCACCCCATCTTGGCGTTCATTCGTCGCTCGCGTACCCAAGTACGCTTCGCTCCTCTTTCGCGCCAACCTGGGGCCCTCGTAAAGCCGTCTCCGCACTCCACCAACAAAGACCGTCCCAAACGACTAGCTTTTGGGGACGTTCTTAAACGACTAGTCATGTAAGAACGTCCCCAATGACTATGAAAGGTATCCATGGAAACGATCATCAACGTCGACGATGTCTCGTTCTCCTATGGCACGCAGACCGAGCAGGCGCTTAGCCACATCTCGCTCAGCGTGAACAAGGGAGATTTCATCGGCATTATCGGTCCCTCGGGCGCCGGCAAGTCCACGCTTGCCGCCTGCCTGTCGGGCGCCGTGCCCCACCACTACACCGGCACGTTCTTTGGGTCCGTCATGGTTGACGGCCACGACACCTGCGAGGTCTCGCTCACCGACGTATCGCAGATCGTCGGCAGCGTGCTGCAAGACATCGACACGCAGATGGTCGCCTCCGTGGTTGAGGATGAGATGCTCTTTGGCCTCGAGAACTTTGGCGTGCCGCACGACCAGATTGAGCAGCGCGTCACCGAAACCCTCGAGACCGTCGGCATCAGCGACCTGCGCGACCGCGAGATCGCCACCCTCTCGGGCGGACAGAAGCAAAAGGTAGCCATCGCTGCCATCCTCGCTATGCGTCCGCGCGTCTTGGTTCTCGACGAGCCCACCGCGGCACTCGACCCCGCCAGCTCCACGTTGGTCTTCGAGACGCTACGTGAGGCAAACCGCGCACTTGGAATCACCATCGTCGTCGTTGAGCAAAAGGTCGCCCTGCTCTCGGAGTACTGCAACCGCGTGCTCGTGCTCAACCATGGCGAAATCGCGCTGCAGGGCGAACCACACGAGGTCTTCGCGCATACCGACGAGCTCCGTGCCATCGGCGTCGACTGCCCTCGCGTCACGCGTATCTTCAATAGCCTCGAGGCCGATGGCCTGGTAAGCGGTACCCCTTGCTTGGATGTCGATGAGGCCGAGCGCCTGATTTCGGGCATCGTCGACCCCGCACGCGCGGCCAGCGAAGCCCAGGCGCCCGCCGGCTCCCCGCATGCACCGTCGTTGCGCCCTCATGCCAAGGACGCCGAACCCGTACTCACCTTCGACCATGTTGAGTTTGCCTATCCCAATGGCGGCGCCGCCGTACACGACCTCAACCTGACGCTCTATCCCGGCGAGCTCGTGGGCATCGTCGGCCAAAACGGCGCCGGCAAGACCACGCTCACCAAGCTGCTCACAGGCCTGCTTAAGCCCGCCTCGGGCAGCGTGCGCGTCACGGGACTGGATACCGCAGCCGTTCCCACGAGCCGCATCGCCCGCGAAGTCGCAACCCTCTTCCAAAACCCCGACCGCCAGATCTGCAAGGATACCGTACTCGACGAGGTCGCTTTTGGCCTGGAGCTTGCCGGCATCGACCGTGCCGAGGCTCTGCGTCGCGCTCGACTCGTTATCGACCGCTTTGGCCTGCCTGCCGATGAGGCACCTTTCTCGCTTTCGCGCGGCCAGCGACAAATGGTGGCGCTTGCCTCCGTCGTAGTTGTTGAGCCCAAGATCGTCGTGCTCGACGAGCCCACGAGCGGCCTTGATTACCGCGAGTGCATGACCGTCATGGAAACGGTGCGCACCATGGCCGAGCGCGGCTGCGCCGTGATTATGGTCTGTCACGACATGGAAGTCGTTTCCGACTTTGCCGAGCGTATCGTAGTAATGGCCGACGGTCGTATCCTCGACCGCGGCCGCACGCACGAGCTATTCTCGAACATCGAGCTCATGCAGCAAGCCTACGTTGAGCCACCTCAGGTCATAGAGCTTTCTCATCGTCTGGCATCCTCCGTCTCTCCCGTCTTTGCACAGGTGAGCGAGGTCACCGATATCGTTCGCATTACCGAGGAGATGGTCCACCGTGGTTAACGTCATCGACTATATGCCGGGCGACACACTGCTGCACCGCTTGAACCCGGTCGTCAAACTGGGCCTTGCCGCCGCCATCATCATCGGCATCTTCCTGTCCGACACCTACGTGGCGCTGTTGGGCTTTTTGGCACTCACCCTCGCACTGGGCGCCTATGCCGGTGTCGTCGACCGTCTGCTCTCGCTACTCAAGCTGCTGATTCCGCTCGCACTTATCATGCTGGTGCTTCAGCTGGCCTTTATGCGCGACGGCAACATAGTGTGGGGCTTTATCACCGACACGGGCCTCATTACCGGATCGAAGGCCTGCCTACGCCTGTTGGGCGTGGCGCTGCCACTCATCCTCATGCTTATGGTGACCAAGCTCAACGACCTCGCCAACGCCTGCGTCGAGGTGCTGCACGTGCCGTATCGCTATGCCTTCACCTTTACCACGGCGCTACGCTTTGTGCCGGTGTTTGGTCAGGAGATGAACGCCATCATGGAAGCGCAGACCGCACGCGGCGTCGAGTACGACACCAAGAACCCCATCAAGAAGCTTAAGCTCATGCTGCCACTGTGCGTGCCACTGCTCATCTCGAGCGTGGGCAAGACCGATGCCACAGCCTTGGCGGCAGAACAGCGCGGCTTCTATCTGCGTACACGCGCCAGCTCGTACAAGCGCTACCCCATCAAGGGCCTGGACATCGCCGTGCTCATCGTCAGCATCGCCCTCATCGCCATCGGCTTCCTGTTCTAGTTCGCCACCGGCAGCAACCGCCCAACGCAAAAGGCCTCGGCTCGCACCAAACGAGCCGAGGCCTTTACTGTTTCACCAGATAAAACCTACCAAAATTAACCTGTCCCTTTTTGACAGGTCGGAAGCTAGAGGCGGTAGGGGGCGCCGCTGCGGATGATGGATTCGCGCACCAAGACATCCATGGCATCGAGGGTGATCTCGGGCATCTCTCGATACTTCTGCAGCACCGATAGCTCGGTGCAGGCCAGAATGACACGGTCGCAGCCGCTACGGGCGAACTCCCACATCACGCGGTCGAACTTATCCATATCGGGCTCACGTCCGGCCTTCACATCATCGTAGATAAGCGACATCACATCGTTCTGACGTTTCTCGCTGGGATAGACAACCTCAACACCCGCGGCCTCGCATTCGCGGCCGTAGACGCCCGCGCCCACGGTTCCGTCGGTGCCCATGATGCCAATCTTGCGCACCGGCTCGGCCGGCATACTCAGGTTGGGGTCGAACTCGCACTCCCCCATCACCGCACCCGCAAGGGCATAGCGCACCGACTCACGCGGCATGTGGATAATCGGCACCTTCGTAAACGACTGGATCTGGTCGTAGAAGTAGTGTGACGTGTTGCAGGGAATGGCAATGTGCGCACAGCCCAGCGACTCGAGTGCCTGGGCACACTCTTTCATGGTCGCCAGCAGCTTGGCATGCTCGCCGGTCTTAATGGCAAGCGTGCGGTCGGGCATGGTCGACTTGGAGAGCACCACCATGTCGATATGTTCCTGATCGCAGGCAGCAGCCGTATGACGCACCACCTGGTCGTAGTAATATGACGTGGCCTCGGCGCCCATGCCGCCGATAACTCCCAGCTTTTCCATCGCCGCCTCCTTGGTGACGCTTGCGCAATTGCGCGTATCATACCCGCGCCCGCCCGATGTAAACCGGACGGGCGCCGCACTCATCTACTTGTAATACGTCTTGAACAGCTTAAAGTGGCGCAGCTTGGTGTGCCACATGCGCAGCCAGCGGTTAAAGACAAAGTCGCCCTTCATAAACGAAGGGTCGGCGCCCTTGCCTTCCTTGTCCAGGCGATGCACCTTAGCGCGCAGCTCGGGATCCTTGACGTACTTGTCGACGACGCCCATGGGAACGACCATCCACAGCGCCTCGTCCTGCGCCGTCACAAACTCCGGCTCAAACGGGCGGTTGAACACATACTCGTCCACCACATACTTGGCAACGTTAAAGCCGCTGTTAGTGACGTAGTAGTTGCTGCGACCTTGGCGCGTGTTGAAATCGAAGAACTTAAACGAGCCGTCGCGTTCGTCGTACTTAACGTCAAAGTTGGAATAACCCACAAAGTGAAGGTCCTCGAGCAACTTGCGCACGCCGCCCATGAGCTCGTCATTGGGCTCGGTGATGATACAGGCGTGGTTGCCGACACCGTGAGGCTGATGCTCCTCGAGCAGCACGTGGCCCAGGCACATCATGCGGACCTTGCCGTTGCGGTCGGAATAGCTGGTGAGCACGCGCATATACTCGTCGTTGCCGGGCACGCGATCCTGCAAGATCAGGTCGTCGGTGTAGCCGCTGGCATACGAGTCGCGAATGACCTGTTCCAGCTCGGCACGGTCGGCAATCTCATAGGCCTTTTTCTGGCCCTCGAACTCGTGCTGCCACCACATGATGCCGTCGGAAGGCTTCAGGATCATCGGGTAAGGAAAATCGATCTGGTCGAGCACTTCGGCAGGTGCCTCGCCTTGGGCATTCAGCATCGCCATGGTGAAGGTAAAGGTATGCGGATAGGGCACGCCGTGCTTCTCGCACAGCTCGTAGAAGATCTCCTTCTTCTGACACTGCTCAAGCATGCTGTAGGGAGCGTAAGGCGCGACGATGTTATCCGCCAGCTCATGGGCATCCTTGGCCTGAGCCACGAGGGCAACATAGTTATCGCCACAGCCCACAAGGACAATCGTCTTGTCGGCATGCGCTTGGGCAATGCCGTTGACGGTTTTGAGCATCACGGGCATGGTGTCGATATCCACGTTGGGCGTGTAGTCGATAATCTGGCTGCGGTAAGCGGGACCCGTCTGGTACTTGCCAAAGACCAGACTCTTGACCTGGTACTCTTCGTAGAAGGCGCGCGCCACCGAATAGGCGTTGATGTCGCCTCCGAGCAGCACGGGAATGAACTCGCGCTCTGTAAACTGCAATGCCATGGAAACTTCCTATCATGAACTGCCCACACAACAGGCGGTCTTTGCGCAACTGATTTATTCTAGCGTGCCAAGCCGCCGGCGCCCAAAGCTCCACCGTATCTATGGCAATCGACGTGATCGTCCAGCATAAAGCCGCACTCACCGCGATGGGGCCTTGTAGCCGCAAACCCCCTGTTGAGATAGCTTTCACGACCGAAAGCCCGTCCGCAAACAGGCCCCCGTAACGTTAAAGTTGAACTCTATGGTTTCTCAACAATTCATCATAACTGCAGGTCAAAGCCAAAGCCTCAAGTTCAACTTGACCCTTTGGAACCTTTAAGGTTCAAGTTGAGGTCGAAAGCAGTAGTAGAATACCGTTCGAACCATAACCTACGATTGATTGCAGAGGGACTGGATGCAGCATTCGAATCATCGCGCCGCAGCGCTCATTGCGTCGAAGCCGGCTCGTATCATCACGAGCGCCGCGCTCGCCGTTGCGCTGACGGCCACGCCGATGCTCTCCCCCGTTGCGGCGTATGCCGCCTCGCAGGCAACGCAGGACCAGCTTTCCGCAGCCCAGCAGAAGATCGAAGCCGCCACGAGCGCCTACAACGACGCCCGCACCAAACTCGATGACCTGCAAAAGCAGATTGACTCCAATGAGGCAAGCATCGAGGAAATCGAGGCTAAGCTTCCCGAGCAGCAGGCCAAGGCAAGCTCCGCCATGCGCGATCTGTACAAGTATCAGAAGGGCACCAATCCCATCGTGAGCTTCCTGGTCAACGCGCAGAGCCTGGGTGAGTTCATCACGACCTGCAAATACACCAACCAGATCACGAGCTCGAGCGTCGACGAGATCGAACAGCTCAATAACATGCAAACCGAACTCGAGCAGAACAAGGCTGAGCTCCAGCAGGCCAAGTCTCAGCTTGAGGCAGAGCAGAAAAACGCCGAGGATGCGTTGGCTCAGGCTCAGCAGCTCCGCAGCGAGGCACAGGCAAAAGCCGAGCAGGAAAATGCCGCCGAACTTGCCAAGCTTGAGGCCGATAAGGCCGCTGCCGCCGAGAAGCTCTCGGGCGAGGGCGTAAGCGGCAGCAATTCCAGCAGCCAGGCCACCAACACCAACACCACCATCGACACCACGGTGAACAACGCCAATACCGGTAGCTCCGATTACGATTCGTTCATTAATGAGTGGACGAGCCGCATCGACAATTATCTCGCCGGCTCCCCCATGGCAGGCCAGGGCTATAACTTTGCCGTCGCCGCTTGGAATACCGGTGTCGACCCCCGTTGGTCCCCCGCCATCGCCTGCATCGAGAGCACCAAGGGTGCTTATTGCGCCAATTCTTACAACGCCTGGGGCTGGAGTGCCCGTGGCGGCGGTTGGCGCAGCTTTGGCAGCTGGAGCGAGGGCATCTCCGCTCACGTTGCCTATCTGGGCGCCAACTACGGCTCCACCCTTACCCCGGCAGCGGCCAAAAAGTACTGCCCGCCCACGTGGCAGGACTGGTACAACAAAGTCGCCGCTCAGATGAACCGCATCTAAGTGCAACTGCAAAGGGCCCCAATGGGGCCCTTTTCTTTTAGGTAGCGGAGGTATCGACGACGCCGGTCGCATTGGCAACCGCGACTACGACGATCATGCATAGGAGCAGCACGCCCAATGCCTTGAGCCAGAGTTTCGCGAGCTTCTTGCCGCGATAGCTGTCGAGCAGTGCGAATCGCCGACGAAGACGGCGCTTATCGAGCAGCGCAAAATGCATAAGCACCATAAGGCCATCGACAAAGAAAAAATACTCGATTATGAGAAGCCACGTCGGGTAGCTTTGGTTTGCTCCCGTGGGGTGAAAGACGGCAAAGTGACTTCCGGCAAAGAACACAAGTAGCGAGAAGCAGACGAGCGTATTCCAAATGCGGCCCAGAGACTCCGGAACGCGAGAGAGCAGGCCGCATGCAGCGGAGGCGGCGGGCCTAGGAAGCCCTGCGGGGTTCTGGAGCCCTTGGAGCGTCAACACCGTCTCCGAGGCCGGAGTACGGACAGGCGCAGGTGTAGGAGGCCGCACGGGGCGGCTCAGATCGTATGCCGAGCGCGTCGCCCGTCCCAACGCTTCCGCACTCGCAAAACGCTTGGCCGGGTCGAGCGCCATCGACATGCAGACGGCATCGGCAAGTGGAGTGGGAATGCCATGCGCCTCGCATTGCTCGCGCATGTCGAGCCCTGGTTTAGGGTCGACTCCCGTCAAGCAGAAGAACAACAGGGCGCCCAGTGCGTAGACGTCGCTGCGCACACTCGTCTGCCCAAACCCATACTGCTCGGGTGGCGCATAGGGTCGCGTGCCGAACTTGACGGTGTCTGCATCGGCGCCATCGCGCCACACGCGCGCGATCCCCAAGTCAATAATCACCAGCGACGAAAACGTCAGGCCGTCATCAGGCGTATAGTTGGCACCTGTCACGATGATATTCGACGGCTTGAGGTCGCGATGGATCACCGGCGCCGACGTCTCCCCCGCCATTGCAAAACCGGCGTGGAGCTCGCCCACGGCATCGCATAGGGCAGGATACAATTCACGCGCATAATCGGGGGTGGCTCCCAGACGGTCCACCAGCACCCTGAGCGTCTCCCCTTCGATGTATTCCATAACCACGTTGAGCTCGTCGCCCACACGACGACAATCGACGATTCTGGGCAGGTGCTCAAAACGCCTGCCTGCCCGCTGGGCGGCAAACAGACGCTCGTATGCCCCGCCGATTTGAGCCGAGGCATCGATGCGTTTACGGACAAAGGGGCCGAGCGAACCACCGCCGGTTCCTTCAAAGTACACGAGCTCGGTTGTTTCAACGGACGAGCGCTTAAGTACACGCTCCACGCGATAGCTGTCGTCGCGACCGAGCGACGCCAGATGTTCGGCAAGCGCTGCGGTCAGCTCGTCATCGGAATATGTTGTGGTCTGAGTATCCATAGCCTCCATCATAGCGCAGGGCGCAGACACCCCATGGCATCCGCGCCCCGTTCGTTTGCATCGTTGTTCGGCAGCTCCGCCGGCTCAGATATCAGCCGCTAACTCACCGTCTCCTCGCCAAAGCGATACAGCTCCTCGTTGACCTTTTGGAGGCTGCACCCGCGATCGATGCAAAAGATGATAATCGCATCACGGCGATCCTTGCAGTTGAGGACGCTTACCCCGGCAGCCGTCAGTGCACGGTTGGCCTCTTTGAGCGTCAGCGCCATCGCAAAGGCAATCTGCAGCACCTTATTGCGACTCGGGTGACGCGCACCGGTAAAGATCTGATAGCCGAAGGTCTCATTGAGATCGGCCATACGAACCACGCGCGAGCGCTCCAAGCCCTTTTCCTGCAGCAGCTGCTTCAGGTAGTCCGAAAGCGACGGGGCGGCAAAGTCGTGCTCCCTGATATAGCCATCGATGTTCGGCGCATCGAGAAGCTCATTGAGCAGCTCCTCGGTCAGCTTTTTATCGGGCATACGACTTCACCTCCCCCCAGTGCATGCAACATGCTAAAAACCGCTTACATCCGAACGCTCCCAGCTAGCAACCTGGTCAGGAGACACCGTACCCAGCGCCTCGAACTTCCAGGAGCCGCCCGCCTTCAGATGATTGGTGTTTGCAAGAGCCGTTCCAACCTGGTTGCCATCGGCATCATACAGAACATACTCAATCTGAATGTAGCTCTTTTCCTTGTCCGTGTTATTGGTCAGCGTGCCCGTGATCTTATAGGCAAACTGATTGGAGGTGTCTTCAGCCTCGTCAGCAATGGTATACGGTTCTTGCGGTTCTTTTTGCTCCTCAGCCTGCTGTGTCGCCTCGGCAGGTTTTGCCGAATCGCTCGCAGACGAATCGGTTGAATTGCCACCCATAGAGCCCACGGCACCGACGATAACCAGCACCACGATGACGCCTAGGACAATCTTGCCGATCGGCTTCTTTCCCTCTTTTGCCATTATGCATCCTTCCTATGATCCGGCTACCGCGCCGGCGCACAGCACATCGTAGGAAGGATTGGACTTGAATTCATTAGCTGTGAGCTAAAGTTGCGATAAACGGCCAATGCAGTTATCCAAACGCCGAGCAAACGCACTTTGCACGACCGTCTGCTGGCTGTGTATCAACCCAACGTGACGGATTCCCCGGTAAAGGTACTCGCAAGCAACAGGATAAAGAAAACTAAATAGCTGATGCTCAATAGGTAGGCGACGACTAAAAAGATGGTCCATCCAACATTGGTCTTACCATCGGCACGACGTTGCTCGCGAGAACGGCACAGCCAGACCGTCACGCCAATGGCCACAATCAGCAGCACGAGCGCCGCCGCGGCCAACCCGGCAAGCGCAAACATCACGCCAATGCTCACAGCAATAACCGGAAGCAGCAGCAAGCCACACCCGCATCCACCCGGACTATATACGGAAGACTGTCGGCGCTTCATCGTCACTCCAAGTTAAGCAATCGTTTGTAGACATCGAGGCCTTTGAGTAGGATTTCCTCGTCAAAGAGCATGGTATCAGTGTGAAGGGCGCTCGTGGCATAGGCGGGACAGCCATCCGAATCGATCGGATTATCTTGTCCCTCCGGCACGCCCGTACCCAGGAGGAAGAACACGCCTGGCAGATGGCGCTGATAGAAAGCGAAGTCCTCGGCAATCAGCAAAGGCTCATCCACGAGTTGCAGCTCGGACAAGACAGGCGCAATGTGGGCGAACAGCTCGGGATCGTTATCGACCGGCGGATAGCCCTCGGCAAAATCGAGGTCATATGTGCAGCCCGTTGCGACGCAGGCATCGTCCAGCACGCGGCGCACGCCCTCGCGCGCGCGGTCGAACATGTCGTCCGTAAACACACGTAGGCTGCCGGCAACATGGGCCTCCCCCGCCACCGCATTGCAGACGGTGCCGGCCTGCAGCAGGCCGAACTTACCAATGCAGGGCTCGTCGACACCCAACTCGTCCATGAGCTCGCGCTCGGAAACCAAGAACTTGGCAGCCGCCAGCGCCGCATCGTGCGACTCCTCGACCGGAACGCCATAGGTCTTAGCGATATGGATGCTCGTGCCATGGATATGAATGTGTGTCTCACTCGAACGCGCCAGCAACGGACCGGAGCAGCTCGCCAACGTGCCGGCGGGCAGATCGGGCCACACGTGGAAGCCGAAGATGCGATCCACCCCGTAGCGCTCGAACACGCCGCTCTCGCACACCGTCTTGGCACCACCAGTCGTCTCCTCGGCCGGCTGAAACACAAAGAGCACATTGCGCTTAATGGCGCCCGGCTGCTCACGGATCGTACGGTCGACAAAGGTTGCCGCCGAAAGCGCCATGGCCATGTGTCCATCGTGCCCGCAAGCATGCATCTTGCCGGGATGGGTCGAAGCGAACGCTGCCCCCGTTGCCTCGGCAATGGGCAGCGCATCCATATCGGCGCGAATCGCCGTGGCATGCGCGGCGCCAACGCCAGCGTCGAAGAAAGCGCAGACGCAGCCGGGGCACGGATGGGTCACATCGCAGGTGAGCGGCGCCAACACGCCCTCGATATAGGCGATCGTCTGCGGAAGATCGAAGTCGAGCTCCGGGATCCTGTGCAAGTCGCGGCGGTAGCGACGGAGTTCTTGGAGCTCGGCCATATTGGTTCCTTTCGTAGGTGCGCGTCGGCTGCTATCTATTGTGCCGCAAGATTGCTACACCCTTATTTCCAGCATATCCCTGCATTTTTTAAACGTTATATACGAATACTCTTGTTTGGTAAAGTGCAACGTGGTAGGGTCGTTACCACTTGATAGAGGCGCGGGCACGAAGAGCCGCGGGCGAGCCGGCAGGCTTTGACCCCGCGGGGAGGCGAAACCCGCCGAACTGGGTTTTTCGGGCACGAACAGCCTGGTGGGCCTGCGGGAAACACCCGCAGGACTGTCTGCAGCAATGCGGGAGCGCTATCCGGACATTGGGTCCACGCTATGCGGATTCGATGCGCAGGTAGCGCCGTCTGGATAGCGAGGTTTACGGGACATGTCATTGACTCCCAACGAGGCATATGCGGCCAAGCAGCCGTTTGTGGACAAGGAGACGCTCGAGCATATCGTCGAGCAGTTCCCCACGCCGTTTCATCTATACGACGAGGCGGGCATCCGCCGCAACATGCAAGAAGTGCGCGACGCCTTTGCATGGAACCCGGGCTTTAAGGAATACTTTGCCGTCAAGGCCAACCCCAATCCGGCACTCATCTCCATTCTCAACGAATACGGCTGCGGCTGCGATTGCTCGAGCTATACCGAGCTCATGATCGCCCGCTCGCTGGGTATCACCGGCCACGACATCATGTTCTCGTCCAACGACACGCCGGCGGCGGACTTTGCCCTTGCAGATAAACTGGGCGCCATCGTCAACTTTGACGACATAAGCCACATCGAGTTCTTTGAGCGCGTCGCGGGCCCCATCCCCAAGACGGTAAGCTGCCGTTTTAACCCGGGCGGCCTGTACCAGCTCTCCAACGGCATCATGGACAACCCGGGCGACTCCAAGTACGGCATGACCACCGAGCAGCTCTTCGAGGCTTTCCGCATGCTCAAGGCCAAGGGCGCCGAGAATTTTGGCATCCATGCCTTCCTTGCCAGTAATACCGTCACTAACGACTACTATCCCAAGCTCGCACGCATCCTCTTTGAGCTTGCCGTGCGCCTGGAGCGTGAAACGGGCGCACATGTCGCCTTTATCAATCTGTCCGGCGGTGTGGGTATCCCCTACCTGCCCGAGCAGCAGGCTAACGACATCCGTGCCATCGGCGAGGGCGTACACGCGGCCTACGACGAGATCCTGGTTCCCGCCGGCATGGGCGATGTGGCGATTTGCACCGAGATGGGTCGCTTTATGATGGGCCCCTACGGCTGCCTGGTGACCAAGGCCATCCACGAAAAGCAGATCTACAAGGACTATATCGGCGTGGACGCAAGCGCCGTCGACCTCATTCGTCCCGCCATGTATGGCGCTTACCACCACATCACGGTGATGGGTCAGCCGGGTGGCGCCGACAAGACCGCAGCACCCGTTACGGACACCTACGACATCACGGGCAATCTGTGTGAGAACAATGACAAGTTCGCCATTGATCGCGAGCTGCCGCATATCGACATGGGCGACCTGCTCGTGATCCACGATACCGGCGCGCATGGCTACTCCATGGGCTACAACTACAACGGCCGTCTGCGCTCCGCCGAGGTGCTGCTGCGCCCCGATGGCTCGGCCGACCTCATCCGCCGCGCCGAGCGCCCGGGCGACTACTTTGCCACGCTCGACGTGCTGCCGTGCGGCCGAGAGTTGCTGGCCAAGTCGCGCGCCGAAAGTGCCCGCCGCCGCGCTCAGGACGAGCGCCTGGCCGTCGCCGCTCAGTGGAACAAACGCATCCAGATCGCGGAAGCGAAGGAGAAGAACATGGACATCCGCAATCTCGAGGGTTCAATCGTCGCCCTTGTCACGCCGTTTAAAAAGGACGGCAGTGTCGACTTTGACGCGCTCGAGCGCCTTATCGATTTCCACCTGCAAAATGGCACCGACGCCATCCTCACCCTGGGCACCACCGGAGAGAGTGCCACGATGACCGACGACGAGGACAACTCCGTTGTCGCCGCAGTGGTCAAGCAGGTTGCGGGCCGAGTCCCCGTTATTGCCGGCTCGGGCTCTAACTCCACGCAGACCATGCTCACTAAGTCGCTCACTTACCAGGGCCTGGGCGCCGATGGTCTGCTGCTCATTACCCCCTACTACAACAAGTCTAACGAAGAGGGCATCTACCAGCACTTTAAGACCGTGGCCGACGCCGTGGACATCCCCTGCATTCTGTACAACATCCCCGGCCGCTGTGGCTGCGGCATCAGCGAGCGCAACGTAGAGCGCTTGGCCGCGCACCCCAACATCATGGGCATCAAGGAGGCCTCGGGCAACGTCGCCTACGCGGCCAAGATCGCCCACCTGCTGTCAGACGACTTCCGCATGTACTCGGGCGAGGATGCCCTCACCGTGCCGCTCATGAGCCTAGGCGCTTCGGGTACCATCAGCGTGTGGGCAGACGTTCAGCCGCAGCTCGTGCACGACATGTGCCGTGCCTATCTGGACGGCGACGTGGAGCGCGCCCGCGATATCCAGATTGCCGGTCAGCCGCTCATCAACGCCCTCTTTAGTGAGGTCAACCCCATCCCCGTCAAAGAGGCGCTCGCTCAGATGGGTATGATCGAGGCAAACTACCGTATGCCGCTGTGCCCCATGGCCAACGACACGCGCGCTGCACTTACCGATGCTTTGAAGGGAGCTGGTCTGCTTGATTAAGACCGTCATTATGGGAACGGGCCGCATGGGCTCGCTCATCCGCACTACCGCCGAGGGCATTGTCAACGCCGCTGGAGAGGCCGTTTTTGACATCGTCGCCCAGATCGGCTTCGACTTGTCCGAGCTCGAGAACGCCCCAGCAGCCGACGTCATCATCGACTTCTCGAACGTTGCGGCCTTCAATGCTGTCGTCGCCTATGTCGAGCGCACGGGCGCGGCGTTGGTCTCGGGCACCACGGGCTACACGCCCGAGCAGATGGATCGCCTGCGCGAGCTGGGTCAGAACGCCCGCGTCATGCACTCCGGCAATTACTCCATCGGCATCGCGGCCCTGCGTCATCTGGTGGCACAGGCCACGCGTGAGCTGCCCGGCTTTGACTGCGAGATTGTCGAGACGCACCACAACCAAAAGGCCGACGCCCCCAGCGGCACCGCGAAGCTGCTGCTCGACGCCGTCGTCGAAGCCGAGCCCGAGGCAGGTTACCACCCCGTCTATGGCCGCGAGGGCATGTGCGGCGCACGCGACCCCAAGGAGATCGGCATGCACTCGCTGCGCGGTGGCACTGTCGCCGGCGTGCACGAGGTGAGTTTCTTTGGCCAGGACGAGGAGGTCACGCTCACACACCGTGCCACGAGCCGCCAGATCTTTGTCAACGGCGCCCTGGCCGCCGCCCAGAAGCTCATCACCCGCGACCCCGGCTTCTACACCTTCGACCAGGTCATGTTTGCCTAACCAGGTATCAACCGTATCCACGAAAAGGAGAAACAGCATATGAGTAACGCAGCCGAGATGGATGCACAGGAGATTATCAACTACATCGCCACCGCGCCCAAGAAAACGCCCGTCAAACTGTACGTGCGCGAAAAGCCGGGCATGAAGGTCCAGTGGGGCAATGCGCACGTCTACGGCGGTCATCGCGGCAAGACCGTCTTTGGTAACTGGGATGAGCTTAAGACCATCCTGGTCGCCAATGCCGATTCCATCGACTACTACGACGTAGAGAACGACTGCCGCAACTCCGCCGTGCCCATGCTCGACCTCAAGGGCATCAACGCCCGCATCGAGCCGGGCGCAATCATCCGCGACCGCGTCGAGATCGGCGATCGCGCCGTCATCATGATGGGTGCCATCATCAACATCGGCTCCGTCATCGGCGAAGGCTCCATGATCGATATGGGCGCCGTGCTGGGCGGCCGCGCCACCGTGGGTAAGAACTGCCACATCGGCGCCGGCACCGTGCTGGCAGGCGTCGTAGAGCCCGCCAGCGCCACGCCCGTCATCATCGAGGACGATGTCATGATCGGCGCCAACGCCGTGGTCCTGGAGGGCGTGCACGTAGGCAAGGGCGCCGTCGTTGCCGCCGGCGCCGTGTGCGTCGAGGACGTCCCCGCCGGCGCCGTCGTGGCCGGTGTCCCCGCCCGCGTCATCAAGATGCGCGACGAGAAGACCGACAGCAAGACCGGCCTGGAAGAGGGCTTACGTCAACTGTAGGGTTACGCGGGTTTACCAACCCGCGTAACAGCTCGACGCTGCACCTTTGGTTCCGTCGTTCTAACGAACGACGGACCGGTCGACGCTGCAAACGCCCCTAAGCGGCAATCTGACGTTCAATCGTCGGTCGCGTACCAAAGTACGCTTCCCTCCTCTTTCACGTCACCTTGCTCGCCTAGGGGCGTTTTCGCTGACGTATGCTCAGTCTGCAACTCAATTGAGCTCCAAGCAAAAAGGCCGAAGTCCCGAAGGGTTTCGACCTTTGTTTTTCTGCAGCGTCCAAGCGCAGTTTATCTATTCTCGATGCTGCCAATGTTTTTGAGCTCGATGGAGATGAGGCCGTTGGGCTCGTTGACAAACTCGATATACTCGGAGTTCGAACCCATCTCGGCCGGGAAGCTGATCTCGATGCCCGTGTCGGTACGGATCTTGTGATTGCGCACGACCGCACGCTCGACCTGCTTGCGCTCCACAGGCACGCGCTCGGGCACCTTCTCCTCGGTCAGCGCCGCGCGTACGCTCTCCTTGATGACCGGCTCGTCCTCAAAGACCTCGTCCACGATATCCCAGGGCGGCAGCTCCTCGTCGTCTTCGACCTTCTCGGCGACGGCGGCCTTGACCTTGGCGAGCGCGACGGCCGTGTTGGCACCGTGCTCCTCGGCGACTTCCTCGACCACGCGCGTCACGGTGTCGATGACCTCCTTGCCCGACACGCCCGTATCGCACTGCAGCAGACCGTCGGGAATGAGCATACGGTCTTCGCCGGCAATCTTACGCTTCTTGTCCACATAGCCGATCTCCATGGTGCTCGCGCGCACGATGGCATAGCTTGGCACCTTTTGGGAAGGATTCGGCAGGATAGCATAGTGGCGCGCGATGTCGTTGCGCACCTCGCCCTCCTCGCGGCCCACCTCGTGCATAAAGGCCTGTTTGGAGCCCAACAGCATCACGGCAAACCAGCGGGCATCCTCGTCGTCGTCAAAATCGGCCACGAGCACATCGGTGGACTCGGCTTTCTCGGCCTTGGTAAGCTCGGAGGAAATGAACTCCGCAATCTGCTGCGACAGGTCTACGAACTCGCGCTCGCCAAAGAAATAGCCCTTGAGCTCGCCGCCAAACGCAGAGTTCTCGGCAAATGTGGCGCGCTTATTGTCGGCAGAGGTTCGTGCGCGGCGCAGATGCGTGGTCACAAAGTTGCGCACGGTACGGCTCTCGATATCGAGCTCGCGCTGGCTCATGACGTTGACGGCAGAGTCAAAGTCCAGGATATGCAGAATCGCGTGATTGATTTTCATATACGGCATTCCGTTCTAGATCGATTTCGGCACGAACCAGTATAGCGGTCGAGCCCGCCCCAGGCGCATCGAAGCTTGGTGCATCGGGGACAGGTTGCTTTGCACCAATGGTTAGCGCAGGAGCTCGGACTGCCAAGCCTCGAGCTGTTCTGCCAAACTCTTGCCGGCAGCGGGCATGTCGATCTGGGGTCGTTTGGGCAGCAGCGCGCATTTAAGGATTGCCACGATAGTCTGCGAGACAAAGCGTCGCGTATCCTCGTCAAAGCCTTGCGCAGCCTGGAGCATCACGGGCAGGCTCTCGCGCAGATTCCCGGCGATATCCGCAAACCGCTCAGCACCCGTAGCCTCAAACACGGAGAACAACGCATCTACAAAACGCTCGCGCTCGCTAGGTGACACTGCAAGCAGCATCTCGCGAATGGAGCCATCAACGTATCGAGCACCGGCGGACAGGCGCTCACAGTACACGAAGTCGCGACCATCAACCACCCAGCTAAAGGGATTGTGCTGCAGCAGGCTGAACTCGGTGCTCTCAACGATGGCATAGTCCTCCTGCGTCTCGAACATCATGCCAAAGATCGACGACCGAGGTAGCGTCTTGTCGATTCGACCGGAAAGATCGGCAAAGGCGTTGCCGTTCAGAAACTCCTCGACGAAGCCCGGACCATCATGGGAATACACCCGTTCGATTCGCTCACGGGCGACATCGGAGCACATCGCCGCACCGTACACCGCAAGGTTTCCACCCTTGGAATGACCTCCGCACAAAAGCGGCCCGCCAATCGCATCCGCCGCCTCGTCCACATAACGCGCCGCGGATTCCTGAGCCGGCACAGGACACCGGAATGCCATGTTGAAGTCCTCTTTCCAGCCCACAATCGTGCTGTCGGTCCCCCGGAAGGAAAGATAGCTAAACCCCGCCGGAAACCGGAACGCCATGGCTGCAAACTGCTCTGTCGCCACCACATCGCTCACGGCACGATAGCCGCAAACGTGCACGCCACGGTAGCGAGGGCTTGCTGCCACGGCCTCCAACAAGGCCCTACTCCCCTCTGGATCCCACAGGTCGTCAATCATGTCCCGGTAGCACTCGGCACGAAGCAGCTCGCGTACGTCTAGGCCCTGCCAGTTCGTCAGCTCCGCCATATCAGCCGGCAAACGCAAATAGGACAACCACGCAAAGACCAGGCTATCCACCGCGCAGAACGGCCGTTCCTCAAACGGGTCAAACGCCGTCTGGACATAGGTCAAAAAATTAGGCGAATCCGACATGGCGCTCCCATCAACTATGGCGCATTGGGGTCAGGTTACTTTGCACCAAAAAGGCGCCCGGACCGTGTGGACCGGACGCCTTTCATTGTAGCCTGTTGCCCAAAAGAGCTTGATTTAGCAGGAGAAGTCGACGCTGTCGATAATCTCCTTGAGGGCCTTGGCGGAGGCGGTGAGCTCATGCTGCTCGTCATCGTTCAGCGGCACGGGGACGCGACAGACGACGCCGTCGCGGCCAACGACCGTCGGCATGGAGATGGCAAGATCGGACAGGCCATACTCGCCCACCATGAGCGAGGAGACGGGCAGAACGGTCTGCTCATCGCGCATGACGGCGGTGCAGATGCGCTTGACGGCCATGGCGACGCCATAGTAGGTGGCGTGCTTCTTCTCGATGATGGTGTAGGCGGAGTTCTTGACGTCCTCGGCGATGCGCTTCTCGGCAGCCTCATGCTCCAGATGACCGTGAAGCTCGCAGAAAGTGTTCAGCGGCACGCCGGCAACCTGGGCGCTGGACCAAGCGACAAACTCAGAGTCGCCGTGCTCACCCATGACATAGGCCTGGACATCGCGCGGGTCAACCTCGACGTGGGCACCAAGCATCTGCTGCAGACGGCCAGTGTCGAGCACGGTGCCGGAGCCGATGACATGGCCCTCGGGCAGGCCGGACATCTTGATGGCGGCATAGGTCAGAACATCGACCGGGTTGGAGACAATGAGCAGAATGCCGTCGAAGCCAGACTTCTTAATTTCGGGAATGATGGACTTAAAGATGTTGACGTTCTTGTTGACCAGGTCCAGACGGGTCTCACCGGGCTTCTGGGCAGCGCCAGCGGTGACGACGATCATGGCGGCGTCGGCGACATCGGAATAATCGCCGGCGTAGATCTTCATCGGCTCGGCAAACGTCATGCCGTGCGCGATATCCAGGGCCTCACCCTCGGCGCGGTTCTTGTCCACGTCGATGAGGACCATCTCGGAGAACAGACCGCTCTGCATCAGCGCGAACGCCGAAGACGAACCGACGAAACCGCAGCCGACAATAGCGACCTTCTTCTCGTTAACCATTAGAAACTCCCATCTCTCTCCACAAACAAGCCACCCGGGAACGACCCGAGCGGCTTGTCGTAATCCCAATACATCCAATCGGGACTTTGATTATGCTCCTATTCGCAGCCAAAAATCGACCGTTTACCGAAATTGTTTGCAGGATTCGTAAAATAACTGCACGAAATCGGTTTCGAGCTATTGACGAGTCGAAACAGGTTTCTAATACAGACCCGCCTCGCGGATGGCCTCGACGGCCAGAGCGATCTGATCGGGCGGCAGGACCAGCGCCATGCGCACGTGCCCCTCGCCCGAAGGCCCAAAGCTCGCGCCCGGCGTCACCACAACGCCGGCCTTCTCCATGAGCTCCTCGCAAAACGCCATGGAATCGGTACGGCCGCCGGGAAGCTTGGCCCACACAAACATAGAGCCATGCGCGTTGGGACGCTCCCAGCCCAAGTTCTCAAGACCGTCGCACAGGGCATCGCGACGCTCCTGGTACTTCAGACGCTGCGCCTCGACCTCATCGCGCGGGCCATTCAGGCAGGCGATAGCAGCCTTCTGGATCGGGAAGAACATACCAAAGTCGATCTGGCCGCGCAGCTTGGCAAAGGCAGAGACCACGTCCTCGCGACCGACCAAAAAGCCGATACGCGCGCCGGTGACGTTAAACGACTTGGAGAGCGAGAAGAACTCCACGCCCACCTCGAGCGCGCCGGGATACTGCAAAAAGCTTCCGCCCGGCTCGCCGTCAAACACGATATCGGAATACGCGTTGTCATGGACGATGAGCAGGTCGTGCTCACGGGCGAAAGCGATAATCTCCTCGTAGACCTCGGGCGCGCCCACCGAGCCCACCGGGTTGGCGGGCAGCGACACGATCATGTACTTGGCACGATCGGCCACCTCGGGATCGATGCCCGCCACATAGGGCAGGTAATTATGCTCGGCGACCAACGGATAGTACTCGAGCTTGGCATCGGCGATCTTGGCACCCGCCTCAAAGACCGGATAGCACGGATCGGGAACCAGAATGGTGTCACCCGGATCGAGCAGGGCCAGGCCCAAATGGCCCACGCCCTCCTGTGTGCCGTTGCACGACTGCACCATGGACGGCGTAATGCCCGAAACGCCAAAGCGACGCTCATAGTAATCGCATACGGCTTGCTTGAGCTCGGGCAGGTCGCGCAGGGCATACTTCCACATCTCGGGGTCCTGGGCCGCTTGCGTGAGCGCCTCGACCACGTGGTCGTACGGCTTAAAGTCGGGCGTGCCCACGCTCATGTTGTAAATGGTCTTGCCCTGAGCCTTCAGCGCAAGCAGTTTGTTGTTGAGCGAGGCGAAGACCTCCGCGCCAAAGCGGTCGAGACGCTGCGATGCCTGCATGGTGCCACCTTCCGATATAAAAAAGCGGCGCTCCGACAAGAGCGCCGCGCGATACGGGCCATCAGATTGCAAAAGTGTAACGCTTGCACCCGCTGTTTTGGTTCAATTTGGCAACCTTAGTCCATCGGATTGAGCGCGTCAATCTGGGCGAGCCACAGGCGCGAGCTGGCGTCACTCGGCATGCGCCAATCGCCGCGCGGGCTGAGCGTGACCGAACCCACCTTGGGGCCATCGGGCAGGCAGCTGCGCTTAAACTGCTGGGCAAAGAAGCGACGGTAGAACGTACGCAGCCACGTGTGAACGGTCTTGACGTCGTAGGCGCCCTCGAAGCTCTTGAGCGCCATGCGGTAGATCTTGCCCGGCTCAAAGCCAAAACGCAGCAGGTAGTAGAGGAAGTAGTCGTGCAGCTCGTACGGGCCCACCAAATCCTCAGTCTTCTGCGCAATCTCGCCGTCGCCCGTGGGCGGCAGGAGCTCGGGGGACACCGGCGTATCGAGGATATCGAGCAAGACCTCGGCAATACGCCCGCCAAAAACATCAGCGGCATGGCGCACCAGATGGCGCACAAGCGTCTTGGGCACGCTCGCGTTGACGGCGTACATGCTCATGTGGTCGCCGTTGTAGGTAGCCCAGCCGAGCGCCAGCTCCGACAGGTCGCCCGTGCCGATGACAAAACCGCCGGCCTGATTGGCCAGATCCATCAGAATCTGCGTACGCTCGCGGGCCTGGCTGTTCTCGTAGGTCACGTCCTGCACGGCCGGATCGTGCTCAATGTCCTTGAAGTGCTGCTCCACGGCCGCGTGGATCGAAACCTCGCGGAAGCTCACGCCAAGGTCGCGAGCGAGCGACTCGGCATTCGACTTGGTGCGATGCGTCGTGCCAAAGCCGGGCATGGACACGGCCGTGATACCGGTGCGCGGCAGCCCCAGTGCATCGAAGGCGCGCACGGTCACAAGCAGTGCCAGCGTGGAGTCCAGGCCGCCCGAAAGACCGATGACTGCAGCCTTGGTGCCCGTATGGGCCAGGCGGGTCTTGAGGCCGGCGGTCTGCAGGTCGAGGATGGTCTCGCAACGCTCGGCAAGGTCACCATGGTCGGCCGGCACAAAGGGCGCGCGGGGGAAGACACGGTCGATGCCGAGTGCATCGCGCAGGACAGGTTCGTCTGTCAGCACGCCCTCAAAAGAGAACTCAACGGTCGTGGCCTCCGGCGCATCGTCCGCGCGCGTCCACGTCGTCGAGCGACGGCGCTCGGCAACCAGGCGGTCGAGGTCGACATCGGCCACCGCCATATCGCAGGTGAGCAGCTTGGTAGCAGCGAGCTTCGAGCCGTTTTCATAGATAAGGTTCTCGCCCGCAAAGACCATGTCGGTCGTGGACTCACCCTCGCTCGCGTCCGCGTAGGCATAGGCGCAGTACAGGCGTGCGCTCTGATTGGAGATGAGGCTGCGGCGGTAATCTGCCTTGCCGATGATCTCGTCCGAGGCCGACGGGTTGAGAATCACCGTCGCACCGGCAAGCGCCATCTCGGTCGAAGGAGGCGCCGGCACCCACAGGTCCTCGCAGACCTCAACGCCCAGCACCAGGTCCTCGGTGCCCTCATCACAGCAACGGTAGACAAGCCCCGAGCCCAACGGGACCGGACCCTGACCGGCAAATTCAAGCCAAACGGGATCGGTAGGTGCCGGAGCAAACCAACGGCGCTCATAGAACTCGCCATAGTTGGGCAAATACTTCTTGGCCGTGAGGCCCAAAAGCTCGCCCGCGCAGCACACAGCGACACAGTTGTAGATATTCTCGGCAACCGCAACGGGAAGACCGACGGTAAAGACAATCGGCAGCTCACGAGTCTCGTCGAGGATATGCACCAGAGCAGCCTCGCAGGCATGCAGCAGTGTGCGGTTATGGAACAGATCGGCCGCGGTATAGCCGGTCAGGTTAAGCTCGGGCAGCACCAGCGCGCGAACGCCACGCTCGGCAGCATCGCGAACAGCCACCAGTGCAACCTCGGCATTGCCCTCGACATCGGCAACGCGAATCTGCGGTGAGGCCGCCGCCACACGCAAAAAGCCATCGCTCTTATTAGCCGAAACGCAGCATTGCCTTGTTGATCTGGACACTGGAGGCCCCTTCTACCCTGAGATTCAGTCTAACGGACGTTCACATATCTCTAACTAGCCAAAGCAACCTCCCAGTTTACTGAGACGCCAACCTGTGCTAAGAGCATGTATTCCAAAAATATCTTTAATTAAAAAAGGAGAAATCGATAATCGACTTCTCCTTTAAGCGAGGCAAGTAAATTCCGAAACTAATGGCAGAATTTATCCATGTAGTCCTCAAAGTCGAACACTTCTACCACGACGCCCTCTTCCTGAGACTCTTTCAGTTGCTCCAAGAGATCTTTGTTAATAACGTCCATGTAGAAACCTCCTCTATCTAATCAATTGTAGTATATCTGCTTTCATGCAATTATCAACCAACTTGTTTAATTGCTCCTCGCTTGCCGATAGTCCCTCTTTTTTCAAAATGTCGCGCACCTCGTTCTTAGTAATCGGCTTTTCAAACAACGAAAGCAAAGCGAACGAAAAATCATTAACCGCACACATTCTATGGGTGGCACAACTCAGCAGTACTCTTAACCCCTCTTTTGAGCGTCCGACTTCTTTAACAAACGAACTTTTAACCAATTGAAAACCATTATCGTGCATTACATAATCGGCATCGATATTTGTATTCAGCAATCCATAATGCAACAGTTCTTCTATCGCCCTTGTCAGCTCGAGGTCGCCCTGATCAAGAATAAGAGAAATGCTACAATCGGCCTCCAATAAACGGGCCAACTTAAGGTATACCAACTGGGAAACAGCATAGACATGATGGTATTCAGAATTATAGAAGTAGGCAAATGGCTCAACGAGCACGACAGAGGTCTTGGAATCCAGCCAGATTCGATCAGCTGGATTTAGACTAGTTAGCCGTCGCTTTACTTTGGTCAAATGTCCCTTATACCTGACAGCGTGAATAGAATCTAGGATCCAGGTCACCTCTGAAATATGAAGCCGCTGGGGCAAGTCAATTGTGTCGCTACCGTTTATGACCTCTTGCATATAAAAATCAATATGATGCTCATCAGATAAGGATTTTGCTTCATTTAAAGTTAAACCAGTGCCTGAAACATAATCCACTTCGAGGCGCAAATCCTCATGTTGGGACTTCGGCATTACAGAGACACCATACTTATCGGGATGATTCCAAACATCCGACCCCATAACGAGACCAAAATTCGTAAATCCTCTCGTGGAATATGGAACACCACATACCTGTTTTGAATAATTCAAAACATTCTCTGTATAAGCTAAGGTGTTCAGAGCCTCTTCTTTAGTTTCGGTCGGAAAGCCAATCATAAAAAATAGATGAACAGGAATACCCGCATTGAGACAATCATGGATATTGCGATCAATCCAATCAACTCTCGTGTTCTTCTTCATTAGATCAAGAACTCTTTGGTTGTATGACTCGAGGCCAAACTGAATCTGCCTACATCCACTTTGGTATATCTTGTTAAAAACGTCTGTACTTAGGGTTGGAGAGAACCTCGTTTCTCCATGCCAGAAAAACGTTTTTCCCGATGCGTTTATTTCATCCGCGAGTTGCTCCATTCTTTTGCCTTCGAATGTTTCATCCACAAAAGAGAAAACTCTCGTGCCGTATTTTTCATTTAACCGACACATTATTTCAAATACTCTCGATATAGGCATCTTTCGGTAACAACCACCGGTAGCACCGGGAATGGTGCAGAAGGCGCAATGATTAAAACACTGCCTAGAGGAATAAACCGGCAATATTAACTCAGGCATGAAGTATTTAGAAAGGGCGAAGCCATCGAAATCGGGAACTGTATCGTTGATAAATGTTTGCTCAATCCGATGGTTTTTATATATCTTTCCACCTTTAGCATGGCAAAGGTTTGGAACACAGTCGAGATTGTCATCACCAGAGTCAAGAGCCTCAAGAAGACGTGCAAGCGGCTCTTCGCCGTCATACATCATTATCGAATCAATGTATTCAAAAAAGGGATGCCATTCTTTCATGCAGTCATCTGCTAAACGAGTAATGTAATTGCCGCCCAATGAGACGTGTTTAACAGATGGACATTCTTCCTTAATCAGTTTCGCTAACGTAACTGCAGAAATCAATTGGAAACAGCCGCTCACCGAAATCCCAATAAACTCGATTTTTTCCCTCTGAATACGCTTAAGAAAGGCAGTTTCATAGAAGGAAATAAACGGATTATGCAAGGTATCCGCAAGCGATTTCATTATTTCTGGTGTCGAATAATAATCATAGGGCAGATCTATGGAGTTGAACGTGTATTTAACTCCATATGAGACGTGATTTATGATATAGAGTGCATTTCTAAAAATGTTTTCAGCATATTGTCTTTCTTTTAGATTAAAGTATCTCTTCGATCTGAAAATATCTTTTGCCTCGTCAACATTAAGTGCCGACTTTTGTATCAACTCGATTGTTAATTGAACATTCGAACTAAACGAATCCTTTGATTCCCGATACCTTTTACAGCACTCTTCGACATGTCTAAAAGATAGGAGGTCATCGTAAAATTCCACGTTTAAGTCAACAATGTCAACTTTGTATTGTTCAACCTCTTGAAGATATGACTTCAAAACAGGCAAGGCAAGATACGGCCCCACTGGACTCCATCCTGGGGGAAATACTAAAAGCGTTTTAGGCATATCAACGTCACATCTTTCGCAAATAATTCAATTGAAACACAACTACCATCATAATTGAAAATACACCAAGTCCTGTAACGAGAATTGAGAACATCGCGATGCTCGTGAACAGCGAAACAAGAAGTGTTGAAATAACAACAGCAACCGATTGCAAAGACTCCCTAATTGAAAACAGGCTTATCGATTCAGATCCGTCTCTCGCCAAATCCTGCAGCGATGTTATGAGAAGCACATCTTGAATGGCGTTTCCGGCACCGACGATAAAAAGGAAAATAAACGATATCCCAGACGCATAGCGATAGCCAAACGCCAGATACGCACCGAGCGCAAGATACGTCACAAAACAATATGATTTAACGCAATCGGAACCACTGATTAGACGACCATATATTGTATTTCCGAACAACAGTCCGATTGTAAGACTACTCTGAAGGAATCCGTATTGTATCGATGACGAGTCAAATTGCAATTGCGCTATAGCTGGCAAAAGAGAATTCAGAGAGCCGAATGCCACGCCACTAGAAATATCGATTAATAGGAAACCAATTGCCAAGTGCTTCGCGCTAAGATCACTAAATGCAGTCCTGTTTTTTTCATTTTTGCTTATTCCCTCTTTATCATTAACCTCGATAACCGACGGAACATCTCGCAGCAACCAGAACGACGCGGCAAAAGAAAGCGCGTCTAATGCAAGAACAGCCTCCGCCCCAAATTGAGCGACAACAAAACCGCCGGCAACTGGCCCCAGAACCATCATCAAATTCTGCAGGAACCCAAACGAATTATTAATTACGTCGCGATTGATACTATTCGTATTGGCTCTTAACAACGAGTAAAAGCAGGGCATTTCTACCGTTCGGCAAAGCGATACCGCGCACGTAATAGCAAACATACTCCATTTACTATCAACAAAAATATAGCAAACGAATAATCCCGCGCGAATTAAGTCTGCCAATCTCATGGCCTGCAGTGTCCCGATACCCATCTTCTGAGGCAGCTGCGCGAGCGCAACTGAAAACAGAGAGGGGGCAAATCTGCAGCAGACCATCAAAGCAGTTGCAGAAACATCGTGAGTTACCTCGTAAATCAGCATTGGCAAAGCAATATTCGCACACCAATTGCCTATTTCGCTTATCCCTCTAGCAATATATAGGACCCGAACCGGACGGCTAGCTCTCAATACCGTGAACATCACGATTAACCTCGTATTTCAGGCCTCGTTCATCCCTTAATAGGAATCCATAATCAACCAAGTACCGCCTCAACACGGCATAATCAGGATAGAGCTGTGACAGCACACGATTAACCTGAAGCTCCGTATAACTTGTATTTAATTCAAAGAAAGAGACGGCCCATAGCAGCATGATTCTTTTATAGCTTTCCTTTTTTGGAATTGAAACCAGCTCGCCATTCTTGAGAAATCGTTTTTTAAAGTCTATTAGCTCATCCATTCACATCCTCCATTTCATACGCATCTAATACTAAAAATGCATACGCTTTAGGTCATCGCATTCAGCTTCTTTATTCGAACTAAACTCGAACTAATCTAAATTATTTGCTCAGACACTCTTCGAAAGCTCGTTTTTCACTCTGAGTAAAATGCCCTTCCCAGTCAGTCCACGAACAGGAAGGCAACTCACAACGAGCGGAGTCGAAGCCCTCTGCCGTCGGTCGCTCAAAATGCACGATAACCTTTTCGATATCGCCATCTGTAATCAGGTCAGAATGAATGACCTCGGTTCCATCTTCGAATGTCATATACGGGTACATCACGTAAACCACCTCGCAATAGTAAATCCAGTTTAGCATCAAGCTATTGCACCAAAGACAGCAGGCCCCCTTGATGAGTTGATGGTATCTGTTAAATGTCACGTACGATTCACATCTGGTGGGTACCCTGATGGCTACACGAAACGAAGCAGATTTACACCGGGAGGACCCGTATGGCAGCCAAGTACACCGACGCGCCGCGCACGCGCGTCATGACACCGGCCGCGCTCAACAACGGCGTGCACGAGAACCATTCCATCGGACAGACCATGGCCATCGCGCCCAAAAAGGGCCTGTTCGATGACATTTCCATTCCCCAGATCATCGCCGGCGCCGCAGCTGCCGCCACGAGCGTGGCGCTTGCTTCAAAGATCGGCATTGCCGGCTCGGTGATTGGTGCCGCTGTGAGCTCAGTCATCACTGTTGTGTCCTCGCAGGTCTATCGCCACTTTATCTCCGCCAGCGCCGAAGCAATCAAGGGCACGCATGCCGCTGTCGACTACCCTACCGGCGCCTACGAGCCCGTTGAGCCCAATGTCGAGGAGCACCTAGGTGGCGCCGCAACCACGCAGGAGATGCGCCAGGTTGCGGGACGCGCGACCACGGCGCGCGTCGCTCCCAACAGCCTGCGCGCCAAGGCGGCGGCTGAGCGCAGCCAGACGCAAAAGAAGGTCATCGTCTTCTCGATCGCCATCGCCATCGTCGCGGTCATCGCTTGCGCCGGCGCCATCCTTATCACCACTGCCGGTGAGGGCCTGGGCGAGCGCCCCGAGCCGATCCTTTCGTCGCGCACGACCGAGAGCGATGCAAATGGCAACACCCAGTCGCAGGATCAGCAGGCACAGACGGACGATACGCAAGACAGTTCTACCTCTGCCAATTCGTCCTCGAACACCCAAAACCAATCGCAGGGCGTCGATTCCTCTGCGAACAACAGCGGCACGCAATCCGGCACGACTGACTCAAGCCAAACGACTGACGGCTCTCAACCGAGCACGGGCGACCAGGCGAATGGCAATACACCGAGTACGGGATCTACCGACAACAGCAACACCAACAGCTCGAGCGGAACCGCGTCCGGCACGGCATCTGACAGCTCGAGCCAAGGCACGACATCGGGCAACTAGGCACTGCATCCCCAGATAGGCAACCTGTACAACGGGCGCGAATCGACAGCGGTTCGCGCCCGTTTGCCTTGGGCGCCGTCATGGCGAGCGCCATGCGATGGTAAGATGCTTTACATGTGTAAAGAGGAGATTTGCCATGAGCAAGACAATAGTTAGGCCCACGCTATCGCTGGGCAACCACATCTATCTGTATCGCCTGCTGCGCGATGCGATTGGGTGTGGCAAGCAAACGTTTATGACACAGGTCGAGGAGGCGCTCACCGCTGGCGACATGACCGCTTATGACCTGGGCTTCGAATCCACGCGCGAGCTGCTCGAAGAGCTTGACGACTGCATTAAGCTGACCGTCTTTAAGGGCGGTCGCCTGTATGCCGCCGTCATCGCCAACGAGGCCTGGGATGCCGCACTTGCCAAGGGCGAGGACAAGCCCAAGACCGCCAAGGGCGCTAAGCAGTCCTACAAAAAGAAAAAGCGCAGTGAGAAGGACCTCAAGGCTGTGCGCCCCAAGCACGTTAAGCGTCCCGAACCAGAAGCCGCGGTTGAAGCTGTGCCGGAGCCCGAGCCCGAGACAGAGATCGAAGTCGCTATTGAGGTGGCAGCGGAAGCCGAAACCGAAATCGCCGCCATGACCGATCCCGAAGTCATGCCAGAGCAGGAAGCCGCTGTGGAGCTCAACGAGGCATCCAAGTCGACAACCGAAGAGGCGGCTGGCCAGCCCGAGGCGCCCGTGTTCCAGAACCACGATGTCTTTGGCGACAACACCGAGGACAATCAGTCCGACGAGCTCGCGGATCAAGATGCTGCCGAGGCAACACCGGAGCCCGAGGCGCCCCAGCCTGCCATCTCGCTCACGGTTGTCTACGACCCCGAGAACGCCAACGCCGGCATCACCACCATGGTATCCACGCCGGTCGAGGCCAAGCCGAACGTCGAGGCAGAGGACACTCCGCAGGCCGATGCCAAAACCGGGACCGAAGACACGTCCATCTCCGTGGAACCGACAGATTCCATAGCTAAGCCAGAAGCGGCATCTGAGTCTGCACCTGTCATTGAGTCCGCATCCGCACCCGCCTGTGACCAGGCTCCCACACCTGCACCGACTCCGGTCCCCAATTCAGCACCGGCCCCCGCTCCCGCAGCACCGACCATCCCCGGGGACTTCCCCATCGATTTCGCGACCGAGGTCTTCTGCCCTAGCCCGCTGCTGCACCAGCTGTCGACTTATCTCCCCTACGGCGCTGACACCCTCGGCATCGTCGGCGAGTACTACTGGATCGCTCGCGAGCGCGGTACCATCGAGGCCGGCCGTAACCGCGCGTGCTTCCCCCTGCGCTACACACAGGCCGGCAAACGCCACGAAGTCACCGTGCGCATTCGCCGCAACACCACCGGCGGCCTCGGAGCCACCTGGGCCATCGATAAAGTCGAACCTTCTACCAAGTAACAAAAAGGGACGATAACCCTCAAGGTTATCGTCCCTTTCTCATTAGGTCACCTGAGCTCGACTAATCGCGCGTCAGCTTGCGGTGAATACGATGCGGCTGGGCTGCGTCCTCGCCCAGGCGCTCGATGCGGTTGGCCTGATAGGCCTCGAAGTTGCCCTCGAACCAATACCAGTTGCCCGGGTTCTCGTCGGTGCCCTCCCACGCCAGGATGTGCGTGGCAACGCGGTCTAGGAACATACGGTCGTGGCTAATGACCACCGAGCAGCCCGGGAACTCGAGCAGCGCCGCTTCGAGCGAGGACAGCGTCTCGACGTCGAGGTCGTTCGTGGGCTCGTCGAGGAGCAGCAGGTTGCCGCCCTGCTTGAGCGTGAGCGCCAAGTTCAGACGGTTGCGCTCGCCACCGGAGAGTACGCCGGCGCGCTTCTGCTGGTCCTGGCCCTTAAAGCCAAAGCTCGCCACGTACGCGCGGCTCGGAACCTCGGTCTCGCCGACCATCATGTGGTCCAGGCCGTCCGAGACGACCTCCCATAGGTTCTTATCGGGGTCGATGCCGGAACGGTTCTGGTCGACGTAAGAAATCTTGACGGTCTCGCCCACCTCGAGCTCGCCCGAAGTCAGCGGCTCCAAACCCACGATGGTCTTGAAGAGCGTGGTCTTACCGACGCCGTTAGGACCGATCACGCCCACGATGCCGTTGCGCGGCAGCGTGAACGAAAGGTCATCGATGAGCACGCGACCATCGAACTCCTTGTGCAGATGATGGGCCTCGAGCACCTTGTTGCCCAGACGCGGGCCCACAGGGATGCGGATGTCGGTCCAGTCGAGCTTCTGGCTTGCGCGGGCCTCGGCCTCCATCTCCTCGTAGCGAGCCAGACGGGCCTTGTTCTTGGCCTGACGAGCCTTGGGCGAGCTGCGTACCCACTCGAGCTCGGCCTCCATGCGCTTGGCGAGCTTGGCATCGCGGTTGCCCTGCGCCTCGATACGGGCGGCCTTGGTCTCCAGATACGTGGAGTAGTTGCCCTTGTAGGGATAAAGGTGGCCGCGGTCGACCTCGCAGATCCACTCGGCAACGTTATCCAGGAAGTAGCGATCGTGTGTGACGGCAAGCACCGCGCCCTGGTAGTTGTGCAGGAAGTGCTCGAGCCACAGGATCGACTCGGCGTCCAGGTGGTTCGTGGGCTCGTCGAGCAGCAGCAGGTCGGGAGCCTCGAGCAGTAGCTTGCACAGGGCCACGCGACGGCGCTCGCCGCCGGAAAGCACGTTGACCGGCATGTCGGAATCGGGCAGCTGCAGGGCGTCCATGGCCTGGCCGAGCTTGGAATCGATATCCCAGCCGTCGGCGGCATCGATCTCGTCCTGGAGCTTGCCCATCTCGGCCATGAGGGCGTCCATGTCGCAACCCGGGTCGCACATCTCCTCGCCGATCTTATTGAAGCGATCGACCTTGGCGATCATATCGCCAAACGCCATGCGCACGTTCTCGATAACGGTCTTGTCGTCGTCGAGCGGCGGTTCCTGCTGCAGGATACCCACGGTGTAGCCGGGGGTGAGCCTGGCATCGCCGTTTGAGACCTCCTCGATACCGGCCATGATCTTGAGCAGGGTCGACTTGCCCATGCCGTTGGGGCCCACGACACCGATCTTGGCACCGGGGTAGAAGCTCAGGGTCACGTCGTCAAGGATTACCTTGTCGCCATGGGCCTTGCGAGCCTGATACATCTGGTAGATAAACTCCGCCATTTGCCTGTTTTATCCTTTCTACCTGCTGTTTCCCTATTCTTGTTTCGCTTTAGTGGAAACGAAATGAGGAAATCAGCTCTGAAACTTAACGAAAAAGGGGCATGGTTGCCCACGCCCCTAATACTACCTGGGAAAAGTCCCCCAGAACATACTATGAACTGCGTACGCTAGTTTTCCGCAACCTTAGCGAACGGCTCGCTGCGATTTACGCCACAGCAGATACGAGTAGACGTAGACGGCTCCGACCGAACCAAACGCCAGCACCGCAATCACCGCGGCGACGACTTCACTCGAAAGCACGCTACCCGCCACGCCCATCACAATCAGGCCAACACCCAGCACCATAAAGCAAGCACCGCCAAAGCGCTGCGTACGGCGCCAGTTCTCGGGATCGGCAAGCGCCCAGGGCGTCTTGATACCGAGCGTATAGTTCTGCTTCACACGCGGCAAGTAGTTGCCTACGCCGATGAACAGCAAACCGACAGCACCGGAAATCAGCACGTTGACCGAACCGACCGCCGGCACCACGCCCCAGACCGTAAGCTCTCCCAGCCAGCTTATGGCGCACATGAACAAGGTGAAGGCAATTACGAAGCCCTGATAGAACTTACCCGAGGTTCGATATGCCTCACCTTTGGGATCGATGCGCGGCACCACGCAGAACATTGCGAGAAGCGCCAGAGGCAGCACGCCGAGCGCGGAGGCCATCCAGCTAGGACCCCAACCGTCGACAGCGCCGTTCGCGCCCCAGTGCGTGGGAATCTGCGCAGGCAAGCTCGGCATCACCATGAGGTGCGCTACGACATTGGCGACGCACAGAGCGACCAGCGCAATCCACACGCGCGACGATACCCCTGTGGGGTGAATGCCCTTGTTTTCGTTATTCATCCTTATCACCTTCATTGTTTGTAAAACCCATAAACCAGCCAATTAAATCCTGCATGACGGTGGTGTTTAAGCTGTATACGATGTTTTGGCCATGGCGCTCGTCGGTCACCAACCCGGCGTTTTTAAGCGTCGCCAAGTGATGGCTCAGCGACGGCTTACTGATATCGAAATGCTTGGCAAGCTCCCCCGCCGTGCAATTGCCCTCGCGCAGCAGTTCCAAAATGCGCCGCCGCGTTGGATCAGCCAGCGCCTTAAAACCTTCTCCCGGCATAGAACCTCCTCTCGCTATCTCTCGCGACGTGCACACTATACTTGATATTTAGATGTTTGTCTAATTATCTAATAGCAATGTTATGTATAGAACATTCGTTCGTTTTTAGATACAATGGGTCCAGAAGCAGATGGGCCAGCTCCCTCTTCCCAAGAAGGAGATGGACTATGAGTATTAACGATGTCCTGACGTTGTTGTTGCTTGTAATCGCGGCTGTGGAGCTCGGCATCCACATTGGAGGTCGAATGAAATAGCCGCCCCCGCGTAATGCGAAGACGGCCACTTCTCACGCTACAAACGTGTTTGGGAGTTGGCTAACCCGCTGCAACGGGTGCCATCTGCTTCATCTTATGCGAATCCCTGCCTCATTTCAACAAGCCCCTAGGGCTCAAATGGAATCGCGATAATACCTATAATGGCGATAGCTAAAACACGATTCGCTTCCCCATCGGAGGATGTCTATGACCGAAACTGCTGCACTCGTCGAGACACGCGACACCAAGCTCGAGATCATCATGGGCCGCGAGGCACTCGATAAGCTCGCCGATGCTACGGTGTTGGTGCTCGGCTGCGGAGGCGTGGGCTCTAACTGCTGCGAGGCACTTGCCCGCGGCGGCATCGGGCATTTTGTGATTCTGGACAAGGACATCATCGCGCCCAGCAATATCAATCGCCAGTCCATCGCCTTTCACAGCACCGTCGGCAAGCGCAAGGTCGATGTTATGGAAGCCATGATCCACGATATCAATCCCGCCACCACCGTCATCAAGCGAACTGAATATCTGCTGAGCGACAATATCGACGAGTTCTTTACGAGCGTTTTTGAGCAGACGGGCGGCAAGCTCGACTACGTCGTCGACGCCATCGACACCATCTCGGCCAAGCTCACCATTGCCAAATATGCTCAAGATCACGACATTCGTTTAGTTAGCTCTATGGGCGGGGCCAACAAGCTGCATCCCGAATGCTTGCGTTTTGCCGATATCTTTGACACCGTGCGCGACCCCATGAGCCGCATCATGCGCAAAGAGTGCAAAAAGCGCGGCATCAAGAGCCTGCACGTGCTGTTTAGCTGCGAGGAATCGGTTAAAACCCAGCCCCGCGACCCTTCCAACATCCACGAGCGCACCGAGCTGGGAACCGCGAGCTTTATGCCGCCCATCATGGGCCAGATGATCGCCGGCGAGGTTATACGCCAGATCAGTGGGCGCGGGTGCGAGCGCGTGCGCGCCGACGGCCAGCGCTTGGACTAGCAGGATGCCCTGCGATGGAACCGCGATTCTTTGACACGCATTGTCATCTTGATTTGATGCTCAGCCCCGATGCTGCAGCCAGTGAGTCGGCGGCGTTGGGTCTGGGGCTCTTTGACTGCGGGGTCGACCCACGCGACTTCGCGGCAGCAAAAAAGCGGGCCAGCCGATACCCAAACATTATCGCGGGCGCCGGCCTCCATCCCTGGTGGCTCGCCGACGGCCGCTGCGGTCCTGCCGAAGTCAATCTGCTTTGCGAAGTTGCTGACCAAGAGCGCTATATCGGCGAGGTAGGACTCGACTTTTCCGCGCGCTTTGCCGGAAGCGAACCGCTTCAAATACAGGCACTTGACCGTCTCTGCGATGCACTCGTGCAGTACCCTCTCGCCGGGCGCGTGATATCAATTCACGCTGTTCGTTCGGCAGGAACCGTACTGGACGCCCTTGAGTCATATGGATTGCTCACCCCAAGCCCCAACTCCCCCGCCATCATCTTCCACTGGTTTAGCGGCACCTCGAACGAGTTCGACCGTGCGCGAAACGCAGGCTGCTATTTTTCCGTGAACGAGCGGATGCTCGCTACCAAGCGCGGTCGTGAATACGCCCGACAGATCCCACTCGACCGTCTGCTGCTCGAAACCGACGCTCCAGCCGAACCGCAAGCAGATGCAAGCGCGCGACAGCTCATCACATCGCTAAAAAGCGCCTCCCTGCACATCGCCGAACTTAAAAACTGCGCCGAGGAGAGCGTCGAATCAACCGTTTTAGGAAATTCGCACTCCATATTTGACTTCAACTGACCCCGGTGGGCAAAAAACGCCAAATATGAGTACTGCTGCAAAGCTAGTAGCATTATATTGTGACAAAAGAACGCCTTGATAATGTACAGCTGTTCATTATCAAGGCGTTTTAGCATGGCTAAAGCCATATTTAACAGGTTATAATCGCCCCCAGGCGCTCAACCAGGGCCTTAAAAGCATAATTTCCCTGTTACTAAATTAGTGACAGTACTCATATTTGGCATTTTTGTCCACGAACCCCTAAAGAGCCTCCAACAGACCCCCTAAGAAAGCTCAAGCAGCTCGGGCAGCTGGTCGATAATCTTGTCCGCGGCATCCTGGCTAAAGCCAAAGCGTTCCTCGCGCTTGGCAACGACCGTCAGGCCGGCTCGCTTGCCGGCAGTGATGCCAGGCACCGAATCCTCAACGCAGCAGCAGCGATTCGCGGGCAGCCCCAGCAGGTCCAGCGCATGCAGGTAGATGTCGGGCTCGGGCTTGCTCTCCTTAAACTGCTCGCCACTCACCACATACTCAAAGGCATCCGACAGCCCGCATGCGTTGAGCACTTCTTCGATGCTATCCATGGGAGACGAGCTGGCAAGCGCCACGCGAACGCCACGGCGCGGCAGCTCTCGAATCGTATCCACGGCGCCCGGGTTAATCAAAGCCTGATAGTCGCGCGAACGCTTATGCGCCCACTCATCCCAACGGGCCAACGCTTCCTCGCCAGTGAAATGCCCCTTACCGGCGCGCTCAAACCAATCGACCAGCATATGCAGGAAGAACTGATGCGAGGTACCGACTTGCCCATTCAACTCCTCTTGAGTCAGGTTAAGCCCAAGCTCCTTGGCAAACGCGGCAGTCTCGCCCAGGTAGTAATACTCGGTATCGACAATGACACCGTCCATGTCAAAGATAACGGCGTCGAACGGAAATGCGGACACGGCACCCTCCCTAACAAAAGGGCGCCCGCAAGCAGGCGCCCAAACCATGCATTAATCGGCGATTCTAACCCAGCAGCTTATCCAGCGCCACTGCAATACCGTCTTCGTTGTTATTGGCGGTTACCATCTGGGCAACTGCCTTAACCTCATCGACGGCGTTGCCCATGGCAACACCGGTGCCGGCCCACTCAATCATGGACTTGTCGTTCTGGCCGTCGCCAAACGAGACGACCTCGCTGGCATCGATACCGAGCTTGGGCAGGGCACCCTCGAGCGCACGGGCTTTGTCGATACCGGGCGCCGTGTACTCAAAGTACCAGTCGGCCGTAAACATGCCCGAAAGCGTCTGGGTAAAGGGCGCATACATCTCCTCGTAATGCGCCTGCAGGTAGGTCGGATCACCCGCCGTCAGCAGCTTGTCCACGGGATAAGTGTCCACGACCTCATGCAAGCTCTCGACCTCGCGAATCTTAAGATCGCACGCATCGCGCTCATACTTGACGATATTCTTCTGCGAACCGTCCGGCAGTGTGATCATGCAATGGTACGAGTCCTCGACGTGCAAATCGCGACCGAGCGAAATCATAGGGATCACGTCATAGTTTTGCAGATGATCAATCAGACGGTGCAGTTCGTCAGCCGGCATGGCCTGGTCAAAAAGGACCTCATCGGTCTGAGCGTCGACCACGTGCGCGCCATTAAAGGCAACTAGCAGACCGTCATGGTTTTGAAGGTCGAGCTCCTGCGCCAAGGCGTGCAACCCCCATGCGGGACGGCCCGAAGCCAAGATGAGCTTAATGCCCGACTCCTGCGCCGCGAGCAGCTTCTCGCGCGTACGCGGGCTGATGACCTTTTGGTCGTTGGTGAGCGTACCGTCGATATCCATTGCGATGGCTTTGATTGCCATATATGCCTCCCTGTCATTGAACAACCTTGCCTGAGTCATCATACAGAACACCCACGGCGGCGCTGTTTACAACGGGAAAATGTCATATTGTCCCAAACATGAACGGCGCGCCTTCGACGATTGCGATGCCCGTCGAGGCGCCTCCCGATACATTCCATCCTATCCAAATAGCAAGGGGCCCGTATCCCAACGGATACGGGCCCCTTTCAGCCATAAGCCAACTCGGCCGTAAAAACTACTTGCGATGAGCGCGATAGAACTCGATGAGCGCCTGGGTCGAAGCGTCCTGCTCGGCCTTGGCGGCGTCGTCGTGGAAGGCCGGGGTGATCTGCTTGGCAAGCTGCTTGCCCAGCTCGACGCCCCACTGGTCGTAGGAGTCGATGCCCCAGACCGTGCCCTCGACAAACGTGATGTGCTCGTACAGGGCGATGAGCTCGCCGAGTGCGAACGGGGTCAGCGTGTCGCCGAAGATCGAGGTCGTCGGACGGTTGCCCTCAAAGCAGCGGGCCGGGACGATCTGCTCGGGCGTGCCCTCGGCACGAACCTCGTCGGCCGTCTTACCAAAGGCGAGCGCCTTGGTCTGGGCCAGGAAGTTGCCCAGGAACAGCTCGTGGACGTCCTGGCCGCTGTCGGTTGCGGGGTTGGCAGTGTTGGCGAAAGCGATAAAGTCGGCCGGGACCACCACGGTGCCCTGGTGCAGCAGCTGGTAGAAGGCGTGCTGACCGTTGGTACCGGGCTCGCCCCAGAAGATCTCGCCGGTATCGGAGGTCACAGCGCTGCCGTCCCAGCGGACATGCTTGCCGTTGGACTCCATGGTGAGCTGTTGCAGGTAGGCCGGGAAGCGGTGCAGATACTGGCAGTACGGCAGCACGGCGTGGCTCTTGGAACCGAAGAAGTTGACGTACCAGACGTTGAGCAGGCCCATCAGCGCGACGGCGTTGTTCTCGAGCGGGGTGTTGCAGAAGTACTCGTCGATGGCGTGGAAGCCCTCAAGGAACTGCTGGAAGCGCTCGGGGCCGAGCACGACGATCAGCGACAGACCCACGGCGGAGTCGACGGAATAGCGGCCGCCGACCCAGTTCCAAAAACCGAAGGCGTTGGCGGGGTCGATACCGAAGGCCTCGACCTTTTCGAGCGCGGTGGAAACGGCAACGAAGTGCTTTGCCACGGCCTCGGCGTTCTGCTCATCGGAGCCATCGATGGCGCCCTGAGCCTTGAGCTGCTCGAGCATCCAGGTCTTGACCTCGCGGGCGTTGGTGAGGGTCTCGAGCGTGGTGAAGGTCTTGGAGACGATGATCACGAGCGTGGTCTCGGGATCCAGACCCTTGAGCTTCTCGGCCTGGTCGTTGGGATCGATGTTGGAGATATAGCGGCAATCGATACCGGCGTCGGCATAGGGACGCAGGGCCTCGTAAGCCATGACCGGGCCCAGATCGGAGCCGCCGATGCCGATGGACACCAGGTGCTCGATCTTTTTGCCGGTAACACCCTTCCACTCACCGGAGCGCACGCGCTCGGCGAAGGCATACATGCGGTCGAGAACCTCATGCACGTCGGCGACGACGTCCTGGCCGTCGACGATGAGCTGGCCCTTCTCGCTTGCCGGGCGGCGCAGCGCGGTGTGCAGGACGGCGCGGTCCTCGGTGGTGTTGATGTGCTCGCCGGAGAACATGGCGTCGCGGCGCTCCTCGAGCTTCACCTCGCGGGCAAGATCGCACAGCAGCTTGACGGTCTCATCAGTCACCAGGTTCTTGGACAGGTCGAAGTGCAGGTCACCGGCGTCAAAGCTCAGCTTGTTCACGCGCTCGGCATCGGCGGCGAACCAGGCCTTGAGGTCGATACCCTCGGCCTCGAGCTTCTCCTGATGGGCCTCGAGCGCCTTCCAAGCGGCAGTCGACGTAGCATCGATAGGTGCGGCAACAGTTGCCATAGAGTCCTCCTCAGCATACGGGCGCACGCCTCCATGCGCCCGGACATTCAGATGCCACTATTCTAGCGCAGGTCAAGACTATAATCAGCGAGCGTTGCCAATCGGCCCCCAAACGGCAACCGACCAAAAAGGGACAGGTTTAATTTGGCAGGTCAAACGCTTTACCAATCAAAAATAACCTATCCCTTTATGCCAAATATTAGGCCGCAGCGCAGACGCTACCGAGCAACTCACGCAGAGGAGACCCGATGCCCTCCAGCAGTTCGGGCGCGATGATGGCAAAAACGGGAACCTCGCCGGCCCCCACGACGGCAGGCACCTTGCCCTCCGAGACGATACATCCATAAGGGACAAAACCGTCTTCGCCGACATCGAGCGCCGCCATGCGACGGGCGAGCTCGTGCGCAAAGCCGGCAGTATCGGCATCGCCAATCGCCAAGACAAAGTCCACGCCTTCGTCGGTCGCCAGGGCCACGGCTTCGTCGATCAGCTCGTCTCCTCCGTCGCCTTCAACCGAGCCGCAGCGGAAAAGCACGCGCTCGAGCAGGGCGCGATCGAGCGAGCCCAGCGCCGCCGAAACGAGCTCATCACGCGTGTGCTTGTCGCCTCCCAGCACGACCAGTGCCTTGGTGCCGCCATAGTGGGCAACCAATCGCCCGCACCAGCGAGCCACATCCCCATCCGCAACCAAGCGCGTCGGCATACCAAACCCATAGTTGACCATTATCCCCACAACCCTTCCGTGCTTTATGGTGGTATCAATCGTTAGCCTCATGCTACGAAGCGAGGTTTTCCGAGCTGTTTCACACTCTTTAGAGCTGCGTTAAAACCCGATGCAGCCGCACGACCATACCTACCAAAACAAACCAGTCCCTTTTTGGTTGGTTTTGACGGTGCCCGCGCAAGCGGGTATTATCGAACAGGTATTCGATAAGAACATGTGTTTGATGAGAGGGCCCACGTGGAGCACGAGCAGCATACCTATATCTGCATCGACCTTAAGACGTTCTACGCCAGCGTCGAGTGCGTCGACCGCGGGCTCGACCCACTCACCACGTGCCTGGTCGTTGCCGACGAATCGCGCGGGCGCACGACCATCTGCCTCGCCATCACACAGGCCATGAAGGACCTCGGGATACGCAATCGCTGCCGTCTGTTCGAAATTCCCGATGGCATCGACTACATCACGGCCGTACCGCGCATGCAGCACTACATGGAGGTGTCGGCGAAAATCTACAGCATCTATCTTGAATACGTAAGCCCGCAAGACATTCACGTCTATTCAATTGACGAGTGCTTTATCGACGTGACGCCCTATCTAGACCTCTACCACACCGATGCCGAAGGGTTCGCCTGCACGCTGCGCGACGAGGTCCTCGCGCGCACCGGCATCACGGCCACCGTCGGTATCGGCCCCAACCTATTCCAGGCTAAGGTAGCGCTCGATATTACCGCAAAGCACGTACCCAGCCGTATCGGCATCCTCGACGACGAAACCTTTCGCAAGGAGATCTGGCCGCATCGACCCATCACCGATATCTGGGGTATCGGCCCCGGTGTGGCAGCCCGGCTCGAAAAGTACGGCGTCTACGACCTGATGGGTGTCGCCGCGCTCGACGAAAACCTGCTTTACGACGAGCTCGGTGTCAATGCCGAGTATCTCATCGACCACGCTTTCGGGCGCGAGCCAACAACCATCGCCGATATCCAAGCTTATCGCCCGCAGGCCACCTCGACTACCACAGGACAGGTGCTCTCGAAGGGCTATGCCTACGAGCAGGCTTACACCGTTTTGCGTGAGATGGTCGACAACGCCGTGCTGGACTTGGTCGATAAGCACGTGGTGTGCGACAGCATCTCGCTCTTTGTGGGCTACGCGAGCGAGCGAGCCGACATACGCCGGCTCGACGCCAGCGGTACGGCGCAATATGTAGACGGATGCGGACACCTGCGCTCGAGCACGTCAAGCATCGAACCTGCCGCAACCGCCGGCCCCGAACTCGCGCCCCGTGCGCCCAAACCCGTCCAGCGCGATGACGAACGGCGCCGCCCGGTGCGCGAGGCGCAGGCAATCGATGGCATCTTTGTGGGAGAACACGGCGGCAAACCGCGCGGTGGCTATGCCGCACTCTTCGCGCACTCCAACACCTCGCGAAAGCTGCCCGAGCGCACCAATTCATTTAAGAGGATCATGGGCTACTTCGATGAGCTCTGGGCGCAGACCGTCGATCCCAAACGACCGGTCAAGCGCATCAACCTGGGCTTTGGCAATCTGGTGCCCGAAGAATTTGCCACCGTCGATCTGTTCAGCGATATCGAGGCCGATGAGCGCGAGCGCGACCTGGCACGCGCCGTCTTGGCCGTGAAAGGCAAATACGGCAAGAATGCCCTGGTTAAAGGATTGAGCTTTACCGCCGGCGCCACCGCACGCGAACGTAACGATCAGGTAGGAGGACATCGTGCCTAAGCCCCAACAACAGCCGATGCGGCCACCGACACCCTTTGAACGCCCAGCGGACCCCGAGGGAAGACGCCGCTCCGCCGACTCAAAGCTCACCGCCAACGGCGCTGTCCGTGCCGGCCGTGCCGCGCAGTTTATGCCCTTTGCCGCCCTCACGGGATACTACGAGCTTGTACGCAAACAAGAGATCACTGTTGAGCCCAAATGCGAACTCACGGAAGAAAAAGCCCTCGAGCTTTCAAAAAAGCTCGAGGGCCTCAAACGTGGCGACTTGGTTCGTGTCACCTATTACGATACGTACGGCTATCGCGCTCGCACGGGCATCCTTGATGAAGTGCTCCCTGCGTTCAAGCTGCTCAAACTCAGGGATATCGCCATCAACTTCGACGATATCCAAGGCATCGAGCTGCGTGGTCGAGCCTAGCGACGAGAACGCTTGCGCAAGACGAGAGCAATGCCAAGCACTGCGGCAGCTGCAACCAGCAATCCCAAGACCAGCGTGAGGGTCGAGTCGCCAGCGTGAGGCAGCGAGCCGTCCTTCGGAGTCTTCTTGGTGGTCGTCGAAACGGTCGTCGTGGTGCTGCTCGACTGGTCATTGCCGCCCGTCTGGCTGCCACCAGGCTGATCGCCGCCACCCGGCTGCGAAGGATCGGTGGGTTCCGTCGGATCCGGAGTACCGGGATCAATCGGATTCTCCGAATTCTCCTTGCGCTGGATCCAAACCTGGCAGCCATAGAACGGGTTGGCAGTACCGAGGCACAGGCCCTGATCGGTAACGGCAAAGGTGCGCAGACCATGGTTGTACGGATCGTTAAAACCGTTAGTCGTCAGCGTCGTAAAGTTCACGCCGTCCTCGGTCACATACATATCAAAGCCGCGCTCGGCATCGCGCAGGTAATACATGCATGTGAGCACACTCTGCAACTTTTTAAGGTTCTCCTCGTTCAGCAGCTTATCGAGCGCATCTTGAATATCGCTCGGCAGCTCGGTGCCATAGGCATCCTCGTACTGCTGCTTCAGGTTCCCATAGCTATCGAGCATGTCCCGATACTGATCGGCAAAGGACTTGAAGTACGCGATCTCGTCATCGATCTTCTGGACATAAGCGGCGTCGTCCTCAAAGTCCTGGGACATCGTCGCGGCCTGATCGCAAAGATCGCCCGTGGCATCCTCCAGCGCATCGCTCAGGTCGCCAAAGCCCTCAACAACCTCAGCCTTCTCGTCATCGACCTCGACGGCCTCGTTTGAATCATCGTCCGCAAGCGTGTTAGCGGGAACGATGGGGTCGTCAGGCGACTTCTTGTCGAGCAGGTGATCGAGCAGGTCCCTAAGGCGCTGAACCTGAGAATTCCACTCCTCGGGCGTCATATCGATAATGTCGCCATTGGAGAACTGGCCGATCGGCTCAAGCAGGCTCGCGGTATCAAAGGTACCGATATACAGCTTGCCGTCGAACTTCTGCATGCGCCAAATGTACTGGTTCTCGTTTCGGCCAAAGCCCGAAGCCAGGCCGGAAATACCGCCCTTGGGGAACATGACGGTGGGATCGCCAACGACAAGATCCATGTCCTCGTTCTTGTCCATGCGATAGATGTTGACCGACTGCTCAAGATTGGCATTCACAAACGAGCAGTCAACGCCGCCCATGCCGCTCTTGCCGCCCTCTTCGGTGTTGGATTTGTTGAACAGGATGCGCTCGAGGGCAATCTCCTCGTCGTTATATTCACCGATATAGAGGTAGTCGTTGTAGACGATGAGGTTGGCAGCACCAGAACGGGTGCGGGCAGGATCGATGCCAAAGCAGTACTTTGCACCGTCCCTCTCCTGATCGCCAACAATGGGAGCCCACGAATAGCTGCCGTCGGCGTTCTTGTCGCCACGGACCATGGCGAACGACTGCATGGAATTATCATCGGGAGCGTTCTCAGGCGTACCGGTGCAGATGGTCGCATAGAGATGGCCATTGTACGAGACCATATCCCAAATGGCGCCGCCGTAGATGCTGTCCTGATAGCGAATCGCCGGATAGCCAAACAGCGTGCCCGAGTTGGCAATCTCGGTGAAGCTGTTCTGGCCCTTCGACGGGTCAGACGACGTCAGGATTGTCGACACAAAGTTACCGGCCGCGTCTTTACCCACATTACTGATGACGAGCTGGCCATCATGGACACACATGCCGCGGATACCGGTAGAAATGCCCTGCTTGTAGGCAGCACCGTAATCCTGCATGCTCGAAAGGCCCTGATAGACAACTTTCCACTCATCCGTCTTAGGATCGATCTCATATACAGCAGGCAGGCCGCTTTTGCCGCCATTGGTCCTGACGCTGCCGCAGAAATAGAGCTTACCCTTATAGCTCACGGCATTGCGGAACAAAGGACCGACGCCGTTGAGCGATTCAGAGAGCAGCAGCTTGGTCTCACCGGTCTTGGTATTGATCTTGACCAGGATGCCGCCGCTGTCCTTGTCGGCCGTGCCGTCCTCCTTCTGCTGTCCATAGAAGAAGGTGCCGTTAAACATGGCCTCCAGCGTCAGTCGCATGGTTTCGGCATCAAAGGAATCACCCAGCGTGCCGTTCATGAGCGTCAGCGTGTTGCCCATCGCCGCATAGCAGGTGCCCACATAAAGCCAGTCACCATAGCTCACAGCCGCCCAAGTGTAGCTCTGGCCGCGATCGCCTTCGTTGTTGGCCGCGTTACCGTCGGCGCCCGGAACGGCAACGGCACCGCCACCCTGGTAGTCGACGATGCCATCCGGCTGCGACGTTCCTACCGTAGGATGCGAGAGCTTCTCAAAGGAATACCCATTTCCCGCATTGTAGGTAACGGCACCCGAAGCGTCTTCGGCGTGCGCCGGCAGCGGCGATACCAAGATAGCGGCAAGCGCTGCCACCAAGCCAAGTGTTCCCACTCGTCTCATAAGGCTATAGCCTCCCCTGTCCTAAAGCCCAGTTTTAGCATTCTTCATTTCTGTCCACGGTTAATTGCAATCTGAGCACAGCAAAATCAGTGTATAAATATACACCTGTAATTTTGTGGACGGGTTAATGAATGCTCGATTGGTAGCGAATTCCGCGCAAACCGTCACCAAACACCACTTTTGCCGCATCTAAAGGTTATTTTTTGCGCAAATTTTTGGATGCCGATAGTCACAATGGGCAGGAGGCTGGTACCCACCGGAGAGGGCAACGCCTACATTTTCATAACGTAATAGCCCGCGCCCCTCACCGCCGTCTCGAGTGTGTCGCGATCAACCGGGCGCTTCGAGCGTACGCGTGCTGTGTGGTCCGCGTACGTTACCGTTGCCCACACGCCGTCCAGCGCATTGAGGGCATTGGCTACGTTCTGAGCGCAGCCTTCACAGCTCATGCCGCCGATGAGCAGCTCATCGCTATAGGGATAGTGTGACGCATCGGTATCCACCACAACAACCTTTTTGGCCTTCTTGCCGCTCGCACCATCGCTGCAACAACTCTTCCCGTGTGTCGAAGCGGCAATGCGACGCAGTCCAAAAAACATGCCGACGGCAATGACGGCCAGCACGATGAGATTCGCAGGGTTGAGCAAGTCACTCATGCGCTCCCCTTTCAAGTAGCACTATCTAGATACCCCCATGGGGTGTCCCCATCTTAACCCAAAATCATGTCTGTTCGGTCAATTAGTTTCCCTCTTCAAACTTTTTTGTTGACCATGGCTTACTTTCGTGTATAAGTTTTCCTAGGCTAACAGTTTAGATCCGTAAGGAGCGCCGTGACTCGAACCATAGACATCCCAACGTTTCAGGCAGCAGTCGTGCGCAACTGCTCTCCCACGCTCGCGGGCATCAAGCCGGCATCGCTCTTTACCTATCCAGGCACCTACGCCCACGGGGACGGCTCGACCACAACCGAAACCATCGCAGAACGCCGCGCGCGCCTGCTCAACGTTATCGCCCAGTGCAATCGCGAGCTTGACCCGCTCGGCATCCACCTGAGTGTTTTGGTCTGGCGGCCCTGCGGAGCACTCGTGTACGTGTACCGAGCCAAAAGCCTCGCCACCTATTTCGCAGACCCTCGCGCCCAAACAGCGCTCGCCTCGGAAGGCTACGACACGAGAGACCTTTCGACATGCCTTGTACATTTGGCATCACGCATCACGCTCGCGAGCAATAACATCGCGGAATGCGCTTGTAGCCAGACTCGATGCGCACTACCCCAGCAAGCTAGCTGCAGCAACGACTGCACCTGCGAGTTTCCGCACGAAATAGGCTACTTCCTTGGATATCCCTACGACGACGTGCACGAGTTTATCGTCCAGCGCGGCGAGAACTACAAGGTCTTTGGAGCTTGGAAGGTCTACACGAATGTCGAGCAAGCGCTTGCGATGTTTGACGCCTACCGTGCCTGCACTCAATACCTCACCTTTGTCTATCAGCAGGGCTGCAGCTTGGCGCAACTTGCCCAGGCAACCCGATAGAACATAGAAGCCGCGGCAACTGCCGCACAACTGAAAGGACTTAACATGAGCAAGATCGCCGTCGTCTACTGGAGCGGCACGGGCAACACCGAGGCCATGGCAAACCTCGTCGCCGAAGGCGCCACATCCGCGGGCGCCGAGACCGAGGTCATCCCCTGCGCCGACTTCTCTGCCGACAAGGCCGCCGAATATGATGCCTTCGCCTTCGGCTGTCCCGCCATGGGCTCCGAGGAGCTTGAGTATGACGAGTTTCAGCCTATGTGGGACGAGGTCAAGGAGACCCTCGGCGACAAGAAGGTCGTCCTCTTTGGCTCCTATTCGTGGGCCGAGGGCGAGTGGATGGACAACTGGAAGGCCGACGCCGACGAGGCCGGCGTCAACGTCGTGGACTCCGTCATTTGCTACGATGCGCCCGACGATGAGGGCGAGGCGGCCTGCAAGGCCCTCGGAGCCGAGCTCGCGTAACGAAACCAGGCCTCCAAAAGAGCCTGTATCACAGCGCATCCCCATCCCTACAAAAGAGCGGGGGGCTGGATTCAAGTCCAGCCCCCCGCTCTTTTGTAACGGCAGTTACATCAACCGGCTACGAAATATTGCCCAGGAACGCCTTGGTGCGCTCGCTCTTGGGGTGGTCGAAGACCTCGCTCGGCGTGCCCTCTTCCACAATGACGCCGCCGTCCATAAAGACGACGCGGTCGGCGACATCGCGGGCAAAGCCCATCTCGTGGGTCACCACGATCATGGTCATACCGTCACGTGCTAGGTCGCGCATGACGCCCAGGACGTCGCGGACAAGCTCGGGGTCAAGCGCCGACGTGGCCTCGTCAAAGAGCATCACGTGTGGATTCATCGACAGGGCGCGGGCAATGGCCACGCGCTGCTGCTGACCGCCCGAAAGCTGACTCGGCATAAAATCGATGCGCTCGGCCAGACCGACCTTGGTGAGCTCCTCGACGGCGATCTTCTCGGCCTCTTCCCTACTGCGCTTGAGCACCTTTTGCTGCGCAAGCATGACGTTCTTTTTGACTGACAGGTGCGGGAACAAATTAAACTGCTGGAACACCATACCCAGATGCGTGCGCACCTTGTTAAGGTCGACGCCCTTGGCGCACACGTCCACACCCTCAACGACAATCGAGCCACTCGTGGGATGCTCAAGACGGTTGATGCAGCGAAGCATCGTCGACTTACCCGAGCCCGAGGGACCCAGAACTACGACGACCTCGCCCTTATGCACATCCAGATCGATATCTCGCAGAACGACGTTATCGCCAAAGGCTTTCTGGAGGTTCTTGATACTGACGACAACCTCGTTCGAGTTATTGGTTTCGCTCATGATAGGACCTCCTTACAGACCGGCGATGTGATCGGCGGGCGTCGCGACAACCTGTCCGGCGCTCTTGGCGGGACGCTTCTTCTTGGTCTCGGCCGTGCCCAAAAGCCTTGCCTCAAGACCGCTCACCAAGCGAGCGAGCGGCAGGGTGATGACCAGATAGAACAGGGCGGCAACCACGTACGGTGTAATGGAGCCCGTCGTGGCCACGATGGTGCGGGCGTTCATGACGATCTCGACCACGCCCACGGCCGCGAGCAGCGACGTATCCTTGTAAAGCAGGATATATTCACTGGTCAGCGTAGGCAGGACATTACGGAACGTCTGCGGAATCATGACATAGAGCAGCGTCTGGAACGCGTTCATGCCCAGCGAACGCGCAGCCTCGTTCTGGCCCTTGGGGATCGACTGAATACCGGCACGGAAGATCTCGCACAGGTAGGCGGACGAGTTCATGGCCATGACGATGACGCCCAGCACATAGTCGTCAACCTTGACGCCGGCCAGCGGCAGGCCAAAGAACGCGATGTAGATCTGCAGGAACGCCGGCGTACCGCGAATGATATTCACATAGATACCGGCAAGGCAACGCAGGATGCGCGACTTGGAGATGCGCATGAGCGACAGGGCGAAACCGAAGGGAATTGCCAGCGGAAACGCCAAGAGCACGATCGAGAGCGACATGAGGAAGCCTTTGAAGACGATCGGCAGGCTCTGGACCAAAATGACCGGGTTCAGGAACAGGCGAAGGAACATGTTGGAATTCCATGCCTCGACCCACGGCTGCTCCTTAAGGTCGGCCAGGAAGTTATCGAATGCCGTCACGCCCTTGATCTCCACCGACGGAATCTTGGAGATCTTCTTGGTCGAACCATCGGCCAAAGTGTAGGTGCCGCTAAAGGCCTCGTCGCCGCCCTCGACGGGGAAGGTCACGCCGTAAACCTCGACACGGAAAAAGCCGCCGGCAGGCGCCGTCTCGCCAAAGTCAATCTTGAGCGTCTGGCCGTCAGCCTTGCACGTGGGTTTCATGGGCGTACGATCCATGAGGTCCTCGCCCGAGAGCATCGTCAATCGCGTGTCATCGGTACCAAACGTCGTGCCGTCGACAAACGTCAAAGAAAGACCGCTCAGCTCCTCGTCGGCATCGGCCTGAACTTCCCAGGTAATGCGCGTCTCGGTGCCGCCGACCACATCGCTGCCCGAACCGGCGTTGGGTCGGGCGGTAATCTTTGCGGTCTCAAGCGCCTGGGCGGTCGTGGGCGCATATGCCCCCGCGCACACCAGCGCGAGCGCCACGGCCATGACGCAGGCTAGCTTTTGGAGCAAGACGGGCAGTGGAAAACGCTGCTCAGCGGCCCCTTTGTTCAGTCGAGACAAGGTGGCTCCTATCGTAGAAGTTGCCGGCAAAACGAGACGGAAACGCTCTCCGTCAAGAGAAGCGCAAAGGCCCTCTCCGCAAAACGGAAAGGGCCCGCGCGCAATCAAGTAGTTATTTTACTTGATGTTGTACTTAGCCATGAGGGCGTCAACGGTACCGTCATCGGTCAGGTCCTTGATGGCCTGGTTGATGTCGTCCTTGAGCTTGGTGTTGCCCTGGTTGATGGCGATGGCGTACTCCTCGCCGGTGCTGATCTGCTTGATGGTCTGGCAGGTGTTGAACTGCTCGGCGGTCAGCTGGCTGGCAACGGAGCGGTTGGTGACTACGGCGTCACCCTTATCGGACTGCAAGGCGCTGAAGCACTCGGTAGCATCCTTGTAGGGGACGATCTTGGCCTTGGGGAAGTTCTCCTGGGCAAAGGCCTCGGCGGTCGAGCCAGACTGGACGATGATGGTAGCGTCGGCGTTGTTGAGCTTCTCGCTGTAGTTGTCAGCCGTGATGTCGGCGTTATCGACCTTGGTCACGATGGCCTGATCGTCCATGTAGTAGGAATCGGAGAAAGTGACTTCCTTCTCACGCTCGGGCGTGTCAGTGATAGCCGCGATGGAGACGTCATACTTGGCACCCGAAGCGACGCCCGGAACCAGCGTGTCAAAGTCATTGTTGACGTACTCGACATCCAGGCCCAGCTTGTCGCCGATAGCCTTGATAAGCTCAAGGTCAAAGCCCTGATAATCGCCGTTGTCGTCCTTGTACTCAAACGGGGCGTACTCGGCAGAGGTGCCGACGGTCAGCGTGCCGTCCTTGACGAGTGCGTACTCCTTGGAGCCGTCGACCTTCTCGACCTTAGCGTCGTCAGAGCTGCTGGAACCGGCATCAGAACCAGAGGTGGCGTTGGACGAGCCGCAGCCCGTCAGAGCAAGGGCGAGCGCCATGGCACCCGTGGCGGCAAATGCGCCAAGCTTCTTGAGCTTCATAATCAGTCTCCTTCCGGTGACCTCGTTTGATTCAGAGGTCTGCAAAAACTGTTGGCTATTATGCACCCGGAATTACGAATCTGCAATGAGAAAACTGATTGAAACAAACCCATAACGTGAATGGAATACTCTACTTTATGACAGTCATTACTGCTGCAATGACCTTAATAGTCTAATTTCAGCTGCATAACCTGCAAGTTCGTTCGGAGTCTCCAAAATAAACGGCAGTGAACGCAAACGGCCATTCGATACAATATTCTGCATAACCTGCATACCGCCACCAAATTCCTCGCTGCCAAGGTATCCCTTGCCGATGCACTCGTGACGATCTTTATGGGCGCCACAAGGGTTCTTCGAATCGTTGATGTGTACAGCATGCAAGCGATCGATACCCACCACGCGATCGAACTCGTCGAGTACGCCGTCCAGATCATGGATGATGTCGTAGCCGGCATCGTTCACATGGCAGGTGTCCAAACAAACGCCCAGCTTATCGGACAGCTCTGGGCACTTGGCGGCAACGCCCTCGATAATGCACGCCAGCTCTTCAAAGCTACGGCCCACCTCGGTGCCCTTGCCTGCCATGGTCTCGAGCAATACCGTCGTCTGCTGCCCCTCAAACATCACCTGGCACAGTGTGTCGACAATCATCTGAATGCCGGCGTCCGCCCCCTGTCCCACATGCGCACCGGGGTGAAAATTGTAGTAGTTGCCGGGCAGCGCTTCCATGCGCCGCAGGTCCTCTGCCATGGCCTCCAGGGCAAACTCGCGCGCCCGCTCTTTGGCCGAGCAGGGGTTATAGGTATACGGGGCATGCGCCACCAGCGGTCCAAAGTCGTTTTGTGCCATAAGCTCGCGCAGAGCCGCCACGTCATCCATGTCAAAGTCTTTTGCCTTGCCACCGCGCGGGTTGCGCGTAAAGAACGCAAAGGTATTGGCGCCAATGGACAACGCCGTCTCCCCCATCGCCCGATAGCCCTTCGTCGTCGAAAGATGACACCCGATCGTCAGCATCTCCAACTCCCCCTCATCAGTTGCGGTGAAATACGGTCTATTGGTGCCTTATTTTGGCGCAAACAGACCGTATTCCACCGCAAGATATAAAAGGGGCATCAGGGGCAAGGTCCGCCGAGCCCCCTTGAGCACCAGCACCGCAGCCTAGAGCGTCAAGCGAATCGCATCGATTATCTGCGCGCAGCGCTGCGTGGCGGCAAGAGGCATAACGGGGCTTTCAAGCTCTCCCGTCTGGACGAGCTGCGTCGCATGCTGAATTTCGCCGTAGAAATCATCGACATCAAACGGGGCATTAATTTCGAGCATTCGTCCGTCGGAGTACTTCACATGGGCGAGCTCGGGGCGATGGAGGCGCTCGATTTCCACCGAACCCCGTTCGCAAGCAATCATTAAGCGGCTTTCATATGCTGCTTTGCCGTCGCACACCATATGAATGGGTATACCGCCGACACTCATATGGATCTCATCGGCCCAATCCACGCGGCCGCCTAATACGTCACGCCAGCGAACTTCACGAGACGAAACATCGCACGCACCCGCAAGCAGATCCTCAAACCACCCGACCGCATAGCAGCCCATGTCATATAGACAGCCACCCTGCAACGGATCGAGCAGATAACTCGAAGGGGGCTCACCATAATCGAGTTTTTGCACGCTTTCGATCGAGACGATACAGCCGAGCTCGCCCGACGCAAGCAAACCCTTCACGCGAGTATGCATCGGACAAAACCGATTTTTCATCGCCTCCATAAACGGCACACCGCACTCACGGGAAACAGAGGCGATCGCATGGGCCTCTTCTTCATTCAAAACGGCCGGCTTTTCGCACAGCACGGCCTTTCCCGCGCGCAGTGCCCGACAAGCCCAATGCGCATGAATGCCATGCGGAATAGCCAAGTAGATTGCATCGACATCGGGATCGGCAATCAACGCATCATAAGCCGCATCGCCGCTATCGTCAGCCGTGGCATAACTGTGCGCGGCATCAATCGAAAACGCCCTGCAAAACCCCTCAACATGCGAAGGGGTGCGACCGGCGGCAGCCACAAGCCGTGCCCCGTCCACCTCCTTGAGCGACGATGCAAATCGGTGCGAAATGTGCCCAGCGCCCAAAACGCCCCAACGAACCTCACGCAAATCATCACATGAATCCCGATGGCCCACGACAGCCCCCCTTCAGTTGCGACGAAATAGTTCCTGCTATCGCCCTATTCTGCCGCAAACAGGAACTATTCCATCACAAGATATAAAAGGGTCATGAGGAGCGAGTTTTGCTGAAGACTTTAAGCGCGGCCGTTACGGGGCCAGGCTGGAAACGTCGGCGCGCGTCGTCGAGACGCTCGGGGATATCGATGTGTTGCGGGCAGTGACGCGCACATTTGCCACACTTGACGCAATTGCTCACGAGCTTGGGCTCGCTCGTGCGCACCGCGCTCGCCGTAAAGTATTGCGACAGCCCCGTAAACCAGCTGTGCGCATAGCTCGCGTTGTAAGCGGCAAAGCAGCCGGGAATGTTAATACCCTTGGGACATGGCATGCAGTAGCCGCATCCCGTGCAGGGCACGCGATTCGATTTTTCAAACTCCGCCAGCACGCGTGCGATGGTATCGAGCTGAGCGGCTGTCATCGAATCCGGCAGGGCCCGATCGGCCAGCACCGCGTTCTCGTCCACCTGCGCGGTATCGGTCATGCCCGAAAGCAGCATCGTGACTTGAGGATGGTTCCACACCCACGAAAGGCCCCAAGCAGCCGGCGTCTTCAGGTACGGATCGCGTACGTCATCGAGCACGGCGCGGGCCCGCGGAGGCAGCTTGCCCGCCAGGCGTCCGCCCAAAAGCGGTTCCATCACAAACACCGCGAGCCCGCACTCGGCGGCTGCTATAAGTCCCGCCGTTCCCGCTTGGTAGCGCTCTCCAGCGTAGTTGTACTGAATCTGGCAAAAATCCCAGTCATACGCGTCGAGCATCGTCAGGAAGTCCGCCGCACTGCCGTGATACGAAAAACCTATCTGGCGAATACGCCCCGCAGCCTTTTGGTGCGCAATCCAGTCTTCGATGCCCAACGCCACCACGCGCTCCCACTGGGCGGGCGAAGTGATGTTGTGCATAAGGTAATAGTCGATATGGTCGGTCCGCAGGCGGCGCAGTTGCTCGTCGAAGAACCGGTCGAAATCCTCCGCGCACTTGCACGAAGCGTGCGGCAACTTAGTCGCGAGCAACACGCGGTCGCGCAGACTCAGGCGCTCAAGTGAGGCGCCCACGCACACCTCGTTACCGGGATAGAGATACGCGGTATCCAGATAATTAATCCCCTGCTCCACCGCACGGGAAATGATGGCATCGGCTGTCTTCGCATCGGGGTGTCCCGGCGCACCGGGAAATCTCATGCAGCCCAGACCCAGAGCGGATATTCGGTTACCACTTTTGGGGTCAACGCGATATTGCACGGCCCCTCCTTTCGCCATCAGCGCCCCGGCAAGGCGAAACACAATGGTCACGCGGCCGAAACATCGTGGAATCGCAATCGAGAACGTATCGTAACGCAGCAGAAATCGAGCTGTCACGGCACCGCTTTAACATCAGCAAAAAGCCCGATGAAAGGAGCCGCCCATGCCCGCGCTCGACCTTTGGAACCTCGCCTCCCAGCTCAAAAGCAACGATTATCGCTGGGTCGACCTCACCCACACGCTCTCATGCGACACCCCGCACTGGTTTGGCTTTAAGCCATTTGAGTCCACCAAGCTCTTCGACTACCTGCCCGGCACGCCCGAGGACATGCTCGCCCCCATGCGTTGCTTCCAGTATTCGGTTGCTTCGCAGTACGGCACGCATGTCGACGCACCGCGCCACTTCCATGTTGACGGCCGTTCCCTTGGAGAGATTGAACCCATCGAGTTTATGCATCCGCTCTGCGTGATCGACAAGCACGAGGAGTGCGCCGCGAATCCCGACTTTATCCTGACCATCGAGGACCTCAAAGCTTGGGAGGATGAGCACGGTCGCATTCCCGAGGACGCTTTCGTCGCCTTCCGCTCCGACTGGTCCAAGCTCGCCGACCTCGAGAACAAGGACGAGGACGGCCAGCCCCACTACCCCGGCTGGGACCTCGACGCCATCAAGTGGCTCGTTGAAGAGCGCGACATCGGCGCCATCGGCCACGAGCCGGCTGACACCGACCCGGCGAGCGTGACCACGCGTGAGGACGCCTACCCCTACCCCGGCGAACAGTACATCCTCTCGGTCGATCGCTATCAGATCGAGGTCATGGACCATCTAGACGAGCTTCCCGCCACGGGCGCCGTCATCTTCTGCACCTTCCCCAAGGTGCGTGATGGCGTCGGATATCCCGCACGTGTCTTTGCGGTCTGCCCCGCGTCATAAGTTCCCATGCGTTTGTTCTTCTAAATACGGCCATCCGGTGCACGCGACATGGCCCGGCGGCATACAATCCATCAGGCGCCCCATACGCGGGCGCCTTTTTATGGGGAGATGATTCACATGCAGATCAACAAGGTCGCCTTCATCGGCAAGGGCGGCGTGGGCCTGCTCTACGGCAGCATGATCGCCCAAGCGCTCGGCAACGACGCCGTCGAATACGTTATGGACGACGCGCGCTTTGAGCGCCACGCGGGTGATGCGCTCACCGTCAACGGCAAGCCCTGCGCGCTCAAGTCCGTCCGCGCGAGCGAGGCGACGCCCGTCGACCTGGTCATCCTCACGGTCAAGACAACCGGGCTCGATGTGGTGCTCAAAACCCTGGAAAGCGTCGTGGGACCCGACACGCTGATCGCGTCGCTGTGCAACGGCATCACGAGCGAGCAGAAGATTGCCGAGCGCTTTGGCTGGGAGCACACCGTCCTTGGTATCTGCCAGGGCATGGACGCCGTATTCCTCAACGGGGAGCTCACCTATACCAATGCCGGCGAGATCCGCTTTGGTGCGGCAGCGGGCACCGACCCCGCAACCGTTATCGCCATCGACGAGCTCTACACGCGTTGCGGCATCGCCCATACCGTCGAGCACGACATCGCACATCGCATGTGGGCCAAACTCATGCTCAACGACGGCATCAACCAGACCTGTATGGCCTACGGCGGCACCTACGGAAGCGCTACGGAGCAGGGCTCCGAGCAGCTCCGCAGTTTTGTCTCCGCCATGCGCGAGACGCTTGCAGTCGCCAATGCCGAGGGCATCGAGCTCACCGAGGCAGACCTAACGCAGATGGTGCGTCTCATAAAAGGGCTCGATCCCGCCGGCATGCCCTCGATGGCGCAAGACCGCATCGCTCAACGCAGAACCGAGGTCGAGGAATTTGCGGGTACCATCTGCCGCCTCGCGGCCAAGCACGGTATCCAGGTGCCGCAAAACGAATGGCTCTATTCGCGCATCCGCGAAATCGAGGCCAGCTGGTAACGCCGCCGCACCGCATCCAACAGTCTCAATAGCAAAAACCGCCGCAAAGGGCACTCCCCTTGCGGCGGCTTCCTTCTTCATCTATGGGCAAAACCAGCTTCACAACGGCTAGCGCCGCACCTGCGGCGTCTCGTCCTCGTCATCGCGGCAAAGGGTCACGCCCGCACTTCCCAGCAGCGCTGCTGCGATGAGCGCGCCGACCACAATAGGAGCAGCTCCGCACGAGCCCTGCATGCCTGCGACAAACGCAGCTGTAGGGCCAAGACAGCCAAGTACCAATGCGACGGCGGCGATAGCGATATCTCGAGCGTTCATGAGACCACTTCCTCCACGAGAAAGACCTTATTTCTCATGAACTAGTGTGCCCCGCATCCATACGCCCAGCGTACCGCCACGGTAAGGGCTCTGTTAACTCAAGCGCACATAAAGAAAGGGCGGCTTTACGTTGTCTAAAAGCTCAGTAAAGACGCCCGCCCATCATGTGCGTATTTTGCTTATGGCAGATTACCAACCGGTGTAGTAGTCGGTGATTCCGGCGGCGCAGCCGGAGTCATAGACCTTGCAATCACCCTTGGAGCCCGTAAAGGTCGAGCCCTGGGCCATATCGCCCGCGGCAACAACGTAATAGCCGTCGGAATCGCGCCAGAAGCCCTCAGAATCCTGAGTCCATTCGCCCGTGCGGTGGTGATACAACACGTTGCTGCTGTAATAAGTCTCGCGGCGGCCGTTATAGTTATTGACGCCGCTCGAGCGCGTCAGACCCGAGCCGTTCGCGTAATACGCAGCAGACGTGTAAGACGAGCCGGAGCCGGCGTTGTAATACGAAGCCTGGGCGGCCTCGGCAGCCTCCGCCTCGGCGGCAGCGGCCTCGAGCGCTTCGCGCTTGGCATTCTCAAGCGCAGTGCGCAGCTCATCGAGCTCGGTCGACTTCGCGTCGACCTCCCCCATCGTCAACAGACTACCCGCACCGTCGATACAACCCTGCAGCACAGCGCGCTCGTCATCGGTAGCATAGTCGCCATACATATTCATAATGATCTGAGCGCGCATCTCAAGGGAATCGCGCTTGGCCTCCATCGAGGCGTTCCACTCCTGCATGGAACCATAACCATCGCCGCGGTAGTCGACGGGCTGCACCAGCGTCGCCTCGGACGGCGTAGATCCAACCGTATCGGACAGTGTTGCCGCGTGGGCATCAGTTGCGCCGGCGCCCGCCAAAAGTGCCACGGTCAGAGCGGCGGAAAGGGCAGCGGCTTTCGGTTTTCGTGAATCGATCCTCATGTAGCTGGAAACCTCCGTAGTGCGTTTTTGCTGCGTTTGAGCTGCGTGTGATTCGATCGCGCTGCATAGTACCTCGAGCAAATCGCGACCTGCGGTTTTACTCAAAAGGCGCACGTCAATTGCGTAAAACTCACATCCTCTCAACAGGAGTTTTCCACAACTCGAATGCATAAAGCATGCCAAAAACCCTGTAATAGCGCCCTTCCTATGCAGAAAAGACGCCTGCGCAACCATTGCTTGCGCAGGCGCCTTGAGCAGGCATTTATGCAGTTATACCTATCGGGTCGCAAGGGGTCCTTGCACAAGTCGTCTTACTCGTCCAGCGCGGCGAAGGCCTGCTTCAGATCCCAAATGATATCCTCGGCGTTCTCGGTACCGATGGAAAGACGGATCGTGGAGGGCGTGATGTTCTGCTCGGCGAGCTCCTCGGCAGAGAGCTGGGAGTGCGTGGTGGTAGCCGGGTGTACGACGAGCGACTTGACGTCGGCCACGTTGGCAAGCAGCGAGAACACCTGCAGATGATCGATGAACTTCCAGGCCGCCTCCTGGCCACCCTTAATCTCAAAGGTAAAGATCGAGGCACCGCCGTTGGGGAAGTACTTCTGATAGAGCTCGTGATCGGGGTGCTCAGGCAGGCTCGGGTGGTTCACCTTGGCGACATGGCTGTCACCAGCCAGGAACTCAACGACCTTCTTGGTGTTCTCGACATGGCGGTCGACGCGCAGCGACAGGGTCTCGGTGCCCTGGAGCAGGACCCAGGCGTTGAACGGGCTGATGCAGGCACCCTCGTCACGCAGCAGGATGGCGCGGACATAGGTTGCGAAGGCGGCGGGACCGGCAGCCTCGGCAAACGAAACACCATGGTAGGAGGGGTTGGGCTCAGCGATCTGGGCGTACTTTCCGCTCGCCTTCCAATCGAAGTTACCGCCGTCGACGATCACACCGCCCAGCGAGGTGCCGTGGCCGCCGATGAACTTGGTTGCGGAGTGGACAACGATGTTGGCGCCATGCTCCAGCGGACGGAACAGATACGGGGTGCCGAAGGTGTTGTCGACGACAACCGGCAGACCGTGCTTCTTGGCGATCTCGGAGATGGCGTCGATGTTGGGGATGTCGGAGTTGGGGTTTCCGAGCGTCTCGAGATAGATGACCGTGGTGTTGTCCTTGATGGCACCCTCAACCTCTTCCAGGTTATGCGCATCGACAAACGTGGTCTCGACGCCAAACTGGGAGAGCGTATGCTCCAGCAGGTTGTAGGAGCCACCGTAGATGGTCTTCTGAGCCACCACGTGATCACCAGCCTGGGCAAGAGCCTGCAGGGTATAGGTGATGGCAGCGGCACCGGAGGCGACGGCAAGACCGGCCACGCCACCCTCGAGTGCGGCGATACGGTCCTCGAAGACGCCCTGGGTGGAGTTGGTCAGACGGCCGTAGATGTTGCCGGCGTCGGCCAGGCCAAAGCGGTCGGCAGCGTGCTGGGAGTTGCGGAACACATAGCTCGTGGTCTGGTAGATAGGCACGGCGCGGGAGTCGGATGCGGGATCGGCGCTCTCCTGGCCAACGTGAAGCTGCAGGGTATCGAAACCAAAGGTGTGCTCGGGGTTGTTGATGAACTGGCTCATGATGATCTCCTTGATCGAACGAAAGTAAAAAATAGAGAGAAGTAAGTCGCTGTCTCCTGATCACGCCGACGGGCGCAAACAGGAGCCCGGCATTCGTCTTGGTAAGCAATTCATATGCGGGCCTCCTTTCGCATCCCGGTTCCGTGGTTGGCTTAATTACCTACCGCCTTTGTGTGTTTTGAATAGTACGAGCATTGTTTCGCTCGGTCAATCACTTAAAAGCGCTAACTTGTTATCTGTTTTATAGATAGCAACCGAAAGGATGGTGTCGATGACCCTTCAGCAGCTTCGCTTTCTGATCGCCGTGGCAGAGTCCGGCTCAATCAACGCCGCAGCTCAGCGCCTCTATACCGCTCAGTCCAACATCTCAAACGCCGTCAAAAGTCTGGAACAGGAACTCCATTTGGAAATCTTTACGCGCTCCAGCCGCGGCGTCACGCTCACCAACGACGGCACCGAGCTTTTGGGCTATGCGCGCCAGGTCGTAGAGCAGGCCGACATGCTCGAGGCACGCTACGAGGACGGCGGCATCCCACAAGCCCGCCTCGCCATTTCCGCCCAGCACTACGCCTTTTCGGTCGAGGCCTTTGTCAACGTGGTCGAGCGCTGCCGCGACAGCAAGTTCGAGTTCATCATGCGCGAGACCACCACATCGCAGATCATCGATGACGTCCGCGCGTTTCGCAGCGATATCGGCATTCTGTATCTGGATGACTTTAACGCCCGCGTTCTGCGGAAGGCCTTCGCCGATGCCCGTGCAAGCTTCCATCCCCTCTTCGACGCAACGGTCCACGTCTTCGTGAGCGAGCGCCACCCGCTCGCACGCCGCCCCCAGCTGTCCCTTGCCGACCTCACGCCCTATACGCGCTACAGCTTTGAGCAGGGAACCTCAAACTCCTTCTATTACGCCGAGGAACCTTTTAGCTATATCCCTTGCGACCGCAACATACGAATCTCGGACCGCGGAACACTTACTAACTTACTTATCACGTCGAACGGTTACACTCTGTCGACCGGCGTCCTCTCCAATGAAATGCAATGGGGCATGGCATCGATCCCGTTAGCAGACGCCCCAACGATGCACGTAGGCTATATCATGCACGACGAGCGCAAGCCCTCTCCCCTCTTGCAGCAATACCTCGACGAGCTCAACCGCACCATCCATGCCAACTAACTGTCGGAAGACGGGGCAGAAATCATAGATTGCTAGCCCCCGGCGGGCATGGCGCTACAATGGTCACTCACATGAAACGCACTCAACGAAAGGAAGTCCGTGAAGGTCATCATCTATACCGACGGCTCGGCCCGATCAAATCCGGGACGCGGCGGCTACGGCGCCGTGCTCAAATACACCAACCCCGCCGGCAAGACCTTTACCTCCGAGCTTTCACGCGGCTACGCCAAGACCACCAACAACCGCATGGAGCTCATGGCCGTTATCGTGGCGCTCGAGGCACTCAACCGCCCCTGCGAGGTCGAAGTCCATTCCGATTCGCAGTACGTCGTCAACGCCTTTAACAAGCACTGGATCGACGGCTGGAAAAAGCGCGGGTGGAAAACCTCCAACAAGCAGCCCGTTAAGAACCTCGACCTGTGGGAGCGTCTGCTTGCCGCAAAGAGCCAGCATAAGGTGGAGTTCATCTGGGTGAAGGGGCATGCCGGCCATGAGCTCAACGAGCGCTGCGACGAGCTTGCCACCACCGCAGCCGACGGAGCCAACCTCGATATCGACGCCGGCTTTAACGAGAGCGACCTGTAGCGGCGTTTTCGCACGCTTTTGCGTCCCCCTCGCGCTACACTCGTCCTGTAGACCAAACAATGCAAGGGGGACACATGCTGCGCATAGCGACCATCGGCACATCCATGATCACCGACGACTTTATCCAAGTCGTCAATGCAAACGACCAGGCTGTATTCGTAGGCACGCTCTCGCGCAACGCCGAGCGCGGCGCTGCCTTTACCGCTGAGCGCGGCGGCGAGCGCAACTTCACCGCACTTGACGAGCTTGCGTCCACCGACGACGTCGACGCCGTCTACATCGGCAGCCCCAATGCGCTCCACTACGAGCAGGCGCTCGCCTGTATCGCCGGAGGCAAGCACGTTATCGTCGAAAAGCCCTTTTGTGCCACCGAGGCGCAGGCGCTGGAAGTCTTCCGCGCTGCCGAGGCAGCAGGTGTCGTGGCCCTCGAGGCCATGCGCCCGCTCCACGACCCCGCTTTCCACGCCATCGAGGACGCTCTGGGCGAAATTGCGCCCATTCGCCGCGCCTCACTGCGCTTTGGCAAGTACTCCTCGCGCTACAACGAAATCCTCGCAGGACGCGCCAGCAACATCTTCGATTGCAATATGGCATCGGGCTCCCTCATGGACATCGGCGTCTACACCGTCGAGCCCATGGTCGAGATTTTCGGCATGCCCTCCGGCCTTACGAGCATGACTACCCTGCTCGACCCCACCACGCGACAGCTCACGCACGGCCCCATCGACGGCTGCGGTTTCATCCTCGCCAGCTACGGCGGTGGCCGTATCTCCGTCGAGCTTGCGCACTCCAAAATTACGAATGACCTGCTGCCATCGCAGATCGAAGGCGAGCGTGGCACTATCCAGATTGACCATCTGTCCACGCCCCGCAACGTACGCATCGATTATCGCGGCGACGTCGTGCGCGGATCGGCGACCGAGGCGCCGCGCGAGCAAGGCGACAACGGACGCGCGCTCAACCTGCCCAAATCGAGCAACACCATGGAGTACGAGCTCGCCGACTTTATCACCGCCATCGTCGGCATCGATAGCATTAAGGACGAGATCTGGGAAACGTCTGCCGGGCGCCATGAGCTTGGCCACTATCGCGATGTCACGCTTGTCTCGCTGCGTATCATGGATGCCGTGCGCCAGCAGGCCGGCATTACCTTTCCCGCTGATTCAGTCAAGCAGGCCTAGCGATGGGCTTCTTCGAAACGTTCTTCTCCAGCGTCACCGGCGGCAGTCGAGAGCCTCAAAAACCATCAAACGTCGAGCTCGAGCTGCGCCGCAGGCTTACTGTGCTCGCAAGCGACGAGGCCACTCAAGACACTCCCCTGCGCTATTTCCTACGCTGGGAGGGGCAAGTCCAAGGCGTTGGTTTTCGCTTTACCAACACCAACCTCGCACAGGCACGCGCACTCACCGGCTGGGTGCGTAACATGGAAGACGGGTCAGTCGAGATGGAGATACAGGGAGCTCCGGCAAACATCCTGTCTCATCTCGAGGCGCTTCATGCCTCCTATGAGCGCATGGGAACGCGTTTTCGCCTCGTAGACGCCCAGACCCGAGCCCCACTTGCCAATGAAGACGGTTTCATTCCTCGTTATTAGTATTGTGTGCTAAATACGGTATCATTTACCTACGACCGTTGATAGAAAAGAGGCGAGGCGCATGGCGGTGCAAAGAAGGAATACCAAGCAGCGAAAGCTGGTTCTTGACGCTGTGCGCCAAAGCTATAACCATCCCACCGCCGACGAAATCTACAACGCCGTACGCGAACAGGATGACAAGATCAGCCGCGGCACGGTCTACCGCAACCTCAATCTCTTAGCCGACGCAGGGGAGATTCTCTCTATTAAGACGCCGGGCGGCAGCCGCTTCGATCGCACCATCGAGCCGCACGCACATATCATCTGCACCTCGTGCAGCCGCGTCATCGACGTGCCGCTCCCCTTCGATGCCCAACTCGACGACAAGGCGTCCGAGCAAATCGGCTGGGACGTCACCTCGCACTACACCATCTTCGAGGGTCTCTGCCCCAACTGCCGGTAGATGTTTGGGACATGCCTTAAAATCTCCCTTTCCACCGATGGCGGCAAAAAGTAGATTTCTAGGCATGCCACATATATCTACTCGGCGAGCAGGCGATGCAGTTCCTCTTCGACCGTGCGCACGTAGCGGACGCGGTCGTTGATGCCACGCATAGAGGGTTTGCAGTTCTCCATTAGATAGGGATGGCCCACTACATTGAGCATGTCGCGGTCGTTTTCGTTATCGCCAAACGCCATCATCTCATCGGGCGAAATTCCCAGGACACGACCGTAATCGGCAAGCGCGGAACCCTTACCCGAATCAAAGCCGATAAAGTCAGTCCATTCGGTTCCCGACGTCATCACATCGACTCGGTCGCTAAAGAGACGCTCGAAATACTCCAGGGCCACCGGCTGATCAATTTCGGGCGTCTGGAAGGCAATCTTAATGACATCCTCGTCGATGTCCTCGGGACGGTCGACCACCGCCACATCGCAGTGGACCTCATAGCGCAAATGGTCGACGAACGCATCGTTGCCGCTCATGGTGTAGAGGTGCCCCTCGCACGAAAGGGTCACGTCGGCATGGGGATACGCAACCACGGCATTCGCGATATCCATAGCAAGGCTACGCTCCATGGAACGCTTGACAACGGCATGCCCCTCGCTCATCACCAGGGCTCCGTTTTCGCATACATAGGCGAGCTCATCGGCCACCGGGGCAAACAGGTAGCGCAGGCTCGCATATTGACGGCCGCTCGCCGGCATAAACACAATGCCGCGACGATGTAGCTCATCGATGAGCTCAAACGCCTCGGAACGCGGCTCGCGCTCCCCCGGATGCAGCAACGTGCCATCCAAATCGCAGGCGATCAGTTTGATTCCCTCAAGACCCATATGTTTCCCCCAAAACATCTCATCAACAGCAAGACGGACTTTGAATCGTTGCCTCTCAAAGTCCGTCTTACGCATACGCACGTTAGCCGCGCGCCTTCTTTACGATCGTAAAGTCTGGAGCCATACTCACAACAACATCCGCCGCGCTCGATGCAAAGCGTCGACTGGCATCGAGCTCGCGTGTGGCCACCGAGAGCCGAACACCCTCGACATCCCGGAGCATGCGGCCCAAAACAGGCCGCACCGGCGTATACATGCGCACGGTATGCTCGTCCGAGTCGCCTCGGAAAAGCGGCGCGTGCATATTGCCGATCTCCCAGCACGCATGCGCGAGCGCAATCGGGTCCATGCGGTCAACTTCGACTAAATAAACCTCGGCGCTGCGCAGGCGCACGACAACCGCCACGGGCGCCATGCCCGAACGGTCAATGGCGAGCACGTCGCCGTCGGCAAGACGACCGCCGTCGGACGCCAGCCGAACATCGACCGTGCGCCCCAGCTCCGTCACGCCCACAAACAGGCGCGCATCAGCCTGGTCCCAATCGAGTAGCAGCTCGTCAACCTCAAAGACGCCACCCAGCTCCCGACGAAGCAGGAGTTCATAGGACGGGTCGTTGAGATTTCCCAAGCGCTCCGTAGCTACCAGGTCCACGGACATCAACTAGTCCTCGACCTCGACGAGCTCGATATCAAAGTTGAGGTCCTTGCCGGCCAGCTCGTGGTTGGCGTCGAGCGTCACGGCCTCGGGCGTCACGTCGATGACGACGGCGGGGACGGGCATACCGCTCGGCGTGGACAGGAAAAGCTTCATGCCCTTCTCGATCTGCTCGATGTTGGGAACCTGTTCGGCCGGGAAGGTAATAACCATCTCGGGGTTGTGCTCGCCGTAGGCATCGGCGGCCGGGATGTGCACGGTCTTCTTCTCGCCCACCTGCATGTCGACAACAGCGGCATCGAAGCCCTTGATCATCTGACCGGCGCCGCAGGTGAACTCCAGCGGCTCGCCGCGATCGTAGGAGCTATCGAATTGCGTGCCGTCGTCGAGCGTGCCGCGATAATGAGTCTTGACCTTCTTGCCCTGGTTGGACATGGAAACCTCCGTGATAAGGGCGGCGCACAACGCGGGCCGCCATGAACATATGGCGCTAACTATACCCTAGTCATACAATTCAAAGACAGTTTGCAAAGAAACGCTGCAACCGGAGGAACCATGGCATATCCCGTATTTGACCTACACTGCGACACCGCCGACCGCATCGGCTGGGCCACGCTCGATCTCGACCTGCGCTTTACCGCCGGCACCGACGGTTATTTCCCCGGCGACGAAACGCATCCGCAAGATTTCGACCTCATCGAGGGCAACGCCTGCGCCATCTCGCTCGCAAAGATCGGCAACACGCCGTGGGCACAGTGCTTCGCCACGTTTGTCCCCGACGAGATTCCCACCGCCCACGCCGCGCGCTTCCAGGCGCAGATCATGGCGCACATGAGCGGCCAGGCAATGCTTAACCACGACCGCATGGTCAACGTACGCAGCGCGGCAGACATTCGCCCTGCGCTCAAAGACGGCAAGGTCGCCTGCATCCACACCATCGAAAACGCCACGTTCTTTGCCGAGGACCCCGCGCTGATCGAGGTACTCAAGAGCCTGGGCGTACTCATGTCATCACTCAGCTGGAACGCGCAGGGGCCGCTCGCGAGCGGCCACGACACCCACGCCGGCCTCACCGCCGCCGGCATCGAGGCCCTTACGCAGATGGAGCACGCCGGCATGGTGCTCGACGTCTCCCACCTCAACGATGAGTGCTTTGACGAGGTTGTCGCCCACGCCACGCGCCCCTTCGTCGCCAGCCACTCCAACTCCCGTACCGTCTGCAGAGTCAAGCGCAACCTCACCGACGACCAGTTCCGCACCATTCGCGACATGGGCGGTATCGTCGGCCTCAACTACTGCAGCGAGTTCCTTTCCAACGACGCAACCAAAAAGACCGCCGCAGACGTCACCTTCGACCAGCTAGCGGCACATATCGAGCACTGGCTCGACCTGGGCGGCGAGGACGTCATCGCACTCGGTGGCGACTGGGACGGTGCCACGGTGCCCGCCTTCCTCTCCGATGCCAGCATGATACCCGAGTTCCAGAACATGCTCTCCAAGCACTTTGGCAAGACCGTGATGCAAAAGCTCTGCAGCGACAACGCGCTTGCCTTCTTTGAGCGTTATTAATTTCACATCCCTTGAGCGGGCCGGCATGCCGAACGGTCGACATGCCGGCCCGTCCCCAATCCAAAGGACCGCTTTTGACGCAGCAGTTTACGATTTCCGCATCCCGACCGGATGGGACGCCCATCCCCGTCGTCGTTACCAAAAAGTGCGTCAAGAACTTCAACCTACGCGTCACTTCGAGCGGTGAGGTCCACGCCAGTGCACCGCTCGGTGCCAGCCGCGAGCGTATCGAAGCGTTTGTGAAGCGCAACAGCGCCTGGATTATCAGCCGACTTGCCCAGCGCGAGCAACGTCAGGCGACGGCGCGAGAGCCGCTCAGTCCCTCGTCCATCATTGCGCTTTGGGGCAAACCCATCACCGTTCAGGATGCACTCGACCACAACTTTGCATCACCCGCACCGCGGCCCAAGCAGGCCACCTTCGCAAGTTTTATGGGTGCCGACGAGCCAAGTGGGTGCACGCAGGCAAAGCAGCGCACAGCCCTCGACGGCCTAACGCCCAAAGAACTCCAGACCCACATCGATCAGCTCTATACGTCCGAAGTCACATCGGCGCTACGTGATATGGCGCACGCATACGAAATCGCAATGGGCGTCGCCGTATCCCGCGTTTCCGTGCGCGGCATGAAAACGCGCTGGGGATCATGCACGCCCAAGACCGGAGCCATTCGCATCGCACGCGAACTTGCCGCCTATCCCATCGAATGCCTCGACATGGTTGTCGCCCACGAGCTCGTCCACTTGCTCGAGCCAAGCCACAACCAGCGGTTCCACGTCCTGCTCGACACATACTGCCCCAACAATAGAGCACTGTCTCAGCGACTCAAAAAACCACCTGTCAACGAGTTGTAGGGCCAGTTAGCGCACGCGCTCGATCTCGACACCGCAGCTTGCCAGGGGAAGACCGACGGGCGCCCAAGGCTTATCGAGCTTAACGCGCACGCCAAGCAGCAGAGGGTAACGACGCAGCAGCATCTGGGCTGTCCCCTCGGCTGCCGCCTCGATGAGCTTAAACGTATGCTCGCGCAGATAGCCATCGACATCATGGCACACCGAGCCGTAGTCAATCGAGGCATCCAGGCTATCGTGCTCCCCCGCTGCACGCAGGTCGGCATAGAGCACCAGGGACACGATGAACTTCTGGCCCAGCGCGTTCTCTTCGGGATACACGCCGTGGTTGGCAAAGACCTCGAGACCGTCGATAGTAATGCGATCGGCATGGCGAAGATCGTCATAGCCCACGTGGGGCACCGGCGCTGCAGTGGATATTTCGCCCCTTTCACGGCGAGCGAGCTCGGCGCCTTCAGTCTTGGTGGCATTCTCGGGCAGTTTCTTGTTACTCATCGCGATCGTCTCCTTCGTTTAGAACCCCGACCGCGCAAATCAACTACACGCGAATCGACAGGTTCTTTTTATCATCGCTCCAGTTGCAAGCATTGCGCGCGGGGCATGCAAAGCAGGCGCGCGACGCTTTGTCGGCTGCATAGAGCAGACGCTCAAGCGGTTGGCTGTTCACGCGCAGCTTTCGATGGCCCAGAATGGCCGTCTTAATGGCTGCGGCATCGGCCGGCTCAAACGCCATGTCATCGGGCATGCCACCGAGGATCGCATCAGCGACGCGTTCGCTTGCAACATCATGGGATATACCCGATTCATACTGTTCATCTTTGCCGATATCGTGAAGAAGTGCCGTGGCGTAGATGACCTCGCGGTCAAATTCGAGCTGCTCCTCGAGATTCTTAATCCACATAATGCGAGCGACATCGAGCAGATGGTCAATACCGTGGCGGCAGAAGATGCGCCCCGATTCCAACTGTGCAATGTTGCCCAGGTGCCGCCGGAACAGCCCGTTGGCACAAATGTAATCAATGCGAGGCATGGCGCCAAAGGGGGCCAGGCCCGAAGCCATAAAGCCGCGACGCGACGTCCCCTCATCGGTCTTCGATGTAAAGTCGTTGACGACTCTCATGGTTAGCGGCCCAGCATCCTAAAGAAACGCTCCTCGAGCGCGGGATCGGTCTCAAAGACGCCGCGGCGAGCGAGCGTCACGGTCTTGGTGCCGGGCTTTTGCACGCCACGCATCGTCATGCACATATGCTCAGCTTCCATGAGCACAATCGCTCCCTGGGGAGCAAGATACTCCATGAGGGCATCGGCAACCTGCGCGCACAGCTGCTCCTGCAGCTGCAGACGGCGGGCATAAACCTCAACCGTGCGAGCAAGCTTGGAAAGCCCAGCCACCCGACCGTTAGGGACATAACCAATGGCGGCCTTGCCATAAAACGGTAGCAGATGATGTTCACACAGCGAGTAGAACGTGATATCGCGCTCGATAACCAAATCGTCCGAAGCGACGGCAAAGGTTTTGGACAGGTGCTCCTCGGCACTCTGGTCCATGCCGCCGGCGATCTCACCATACATACGGGCAACGCGCGCCGGGGTCTCCAGCAGGCCCTCACGAGTTGGGTCCTCGCCTATGCCCTCAAGCAACAGCTTAATGGCGGCCTCGACTTTTTCCTGATCGACCATCTGGTCCTCACTTTTCCGATTTCACGTTCGCGCTATGGTACCACGCCCTCCGGCATCGACCACAAGCTACATAGTATGGGTCGAATAGACTGGATCGTCCCGCCAAAGCTCCACAGCGTCGCAAAGCGCAACGCCCTCACGCACAGCGCGGTCGCGCGTAGCGTTCATATCGATCACACGCTGGTTACTCGAGCCCCTAAAGCGCAACGAGATATCATAAAGATCCTGAACAAACGGGCCATCCACCAACATGTCGAGGCAGGCAAGGATACGGTCCGTCACCTCAGTATGGTGACGACCACCCGGCATAAGCTCCTCGAGCACGTCGCCGGTAAAACACCAAATGGTCTTTCCTGACCCCGCAGGATAAGCGGCACGAACACGCTCGACAAACTCAACGAGCCCCGCCTGGTTCTCGGGCTCCATGGGCTCTCCGCCCAGAATCGTCAGGCCGTCAATAAAGGGATGATCGAGGCTCTCGATAATCTTGTCCTCGACGGCACGATCAAAGGGCTCGCCCGCAGCAAAGTCCCACGCAACAGAGTTAAAGCAATTCTTGCACCCACGACGGCACCCACTCACAAACAGAGAAGTACGAACACCTTCCCCATCGGCAATGTCAAAATATTTAATGTTCGCGTAGTTCATAAGTAACCTTCCTGGGGGTCTGGAGCATATCATCCCGTCCTCAAACATTCTCGGCCTCTGGCCTGCGAAACTGCGGGCGGAACGATATACTCCAGACCCCTCGCGAGCGACACTCAATGAACGAAGCGAACATCGAGCATAGGGTTCGAGGTCCAATAAAAACTCTGTTGCAGCTCAACCGTCGTTCCAAGCAAACCGTTGTTGCAGGTCGACTCATTTCCGCTAAGAACTTCGAGGAGTGAGCAGACTGCGCGCTGCATCTCAGCTACATCAACTTGGCTGAGCCGAAAGGGCCGCTTGGGCTTTTGCTCGATATGAGTTCCGCACGCAAAGAAGGCCACTTAATGTGGCCTTCGTCTTGCGCAGGACTGTCCGAAATAGCGAGCAAAAGCCCAAGCGGCCCTCTCGGTTCAGCCCCGGAGCGGTATTAGAGATGCAGCACGCGGTCGCGGATCTCCTCGGTTCGACCCTGGTTCCAGAACTGGGTACCGATGTAGCCGCACGTGCGACGGGCGACATTCATCTTCTCCTGGTCGCGGTTGCCGCAGCTGGGGCACTCCCACACCAGCTTGCCGTCATCCTCGACAATCTTGATCTCGCCATCGTAGCCGCACACCTGGCAGTAGTCGCTCTTGGTGTTGAGCTCGGCGTACATGATGTTGTCGTAGATGTACTGCATCACGCGGATGACAGCCTTGAGGTTGTCCTGCATGTTGGGAACCTCGACGTAGGAAATGGCACCGCCCGGCGAAAGCTGCTGGAACATGCCCTCGAACTTGAGCTTGTCGAATGCGTCGATCTCCTCGGACACGTGGACGTGGTAGCTGTTGGTGATGTAGCCCTTGTCCGTCACGCCCGGGATGATGCCAAAACGACGCTGCAGGCACTTGGCGAACTTGTAGGTCGTCGACTCAAGCGGGGTACCGTACAGCGAGAAGTCAATATCGCTTTCGGCCTTCCACTCGGCGCACTTGTCGTTCATGCGCTGCATGACTGCCATGGCAAAGGGCGTGCCCTCCTTCTCGGTGTGGCTGTGGCCCGTCATGTACTTGACGCACTCATACAGGCCGGCATACCCCAGGCTGATGGTGGAATAGCCGCCCACGAGCAGCTTATCGATCGTCTCGCCCTTCTTCAGACGCGCCAGGGCGCCGTACTGCCAAAGAATCGGCGCGGCATCCGAAAGCGTGCCCATCAGGCGCTCATGACGGCACAGCAGGGCACGATGGCACAGCTCAAGGCGCTCATCGAAGATCTTCCAGAACTTGTCCATGTCCTGATGCGAGCTCAGCGCGACATCGGGCAGGTTGATGGTCACAACACCCTGGTTAAAGCGACCATAGTACTTAGGCTTGGTCGGGTCATAGTTCAGCGCGTTGGCGACATTGTTAAAGCCGTTGCCCGAACGGTCGGGCGTCAGGAAACTACGGCAACCCATGCAGGTGTAGCAATCGCCGTTGCCGGCGGTCTCGCCCTTAGACAGCTTGAGCTCGCGCATCTTCTTCTCGGAGATGTAGTCGGGCACCATGCGCTTGGCGGTACACTTGGCAGCCAGCTGGGTCAGGTAGAAGTACGGGGAATTCTCGTGAACGTTATCGTCCTCGAGTACATAGATAAGCTTGGGGAATGCCGGGGTAATCCACACACCGGCTTCGTTCTTAACGCCCTCATAGCGCTGACGAAGCGTCTCCTCCACGATCATGGCAAGGTCGTGCTTCTCCTGCGCTGAGCGAGCCTCGTTGAGATACATAAAGACCGTCACAAACGGCGCCTGGCCGTTTGTGGTCATAAGGGTCACGACCTGATACTGAATCGTCTGGACGCCGCGACGAATCTCATCGCGCAGGCGATCCTCAACGACCTCGCGCACCTTCTCGGCAGATGCCGAGACACCAAGCTCCTCGAGCTCGCGAGCGACCTCGCCGCGAATCTTTTGACGGCTCACCTCAACGAACGGGGCGAGATGGGTCAGCGAAATAGACTGGCCGCCGTACTGGGAGGAAGCAACCTGGGCGATGATCTGCGTCGCGATGTTGCAGGCGGTCGAGAAGCTGTGCGGCTTCTCGATCAGCGTGCCCGAGATAACGGTGCCGTTCTGGAGCATGTCCTCCAGGTTCACCAGATCGCAGTTGTGCATGTGCTGGGCAAAGTAATCCGAATCGTGGAAATGGATCAAGCCCTCATTATGGGCATCCACGATCTCCTGGGGCAGCAGCACGCGCTGGGTCAGGTCCTTGGAAATCTCGCCGGCCATATAGTCGCGCTGAACGGAGTTGACGGTCGGGTTCTTGTTGGAGTTCTCCTGCTTGACCTCTTCGTTATTGCACTCGATCAGCGACAGAATCTTGTCGTCGGTCGTGTTCTTCTGGCGCTTCAGGCTCTGAACATAGCGATAGATGATGTAGTGGCGGGCAACCTCGTAGCAGTCGAGACGCATGATCTCGTCCTCGACCAAATCCTGAATCTCCTCGACCGAAACGGTGTGGCCCGCGTTCTCGCATGCCTCGGCGACATTTTGTGCCGCGTAAACCACCTGGCGGTCGGTTAGACGAGAGCTCTCCTCGACCTCCAAGTTTGCGGCGCGGATGGCATTGACGATCTTATCGATGTCAAAGACAACCTCGGTGCCGCTGCGCTTGATGATCTTCATCCTCTTGCCTCTTTCACGTCGTAGTCTCATTGCGTTTCAGAGCCAAACGATGCCCGACAGGGCTTGCCCCTGTCTTGCGGCGCCGTCGCGCAATCTTTGTTCTCGATAAACCATAAGCCTCCATGCGGACATTCCCTGGAGCCGATCAAGCGGCTCAAGGACACGTTCAAAAGAGGCAGTTAAGGTCTTCGTTCTCTGTCCGCCATCTATCATACGACAAAGACGCATCTATATCCTGTATTCTTTTTTTAGGTCAAACACAACATATAGTGTTTCAGCAGGTCAAAGCAATTAGTCATTTTGCAGACGCATTAAAAATGAGGGGTATTTGACAAGTCGGTAAAACGTTACCAACACGGCTACCTGCATGGCAGTTATAAAACCCCCTTAGTCAAGCCGCTGACAAATCCTACCAAAACCAAGCCGCTCACGCCAAAAGAATCCAAAAGATTATGCTTGACCAACATGTTGCGGTCGAATGTCGGCGGACGGAGCGACAGGACTGTAAACGCTCGGAAGACTACAGCCCTGGCGCCCCGTCCGCCGGCATTCGATAGGCGAGGATCTATTACTTCTCTTCGCGAACTATCATGCGGCCGAGAGCCGCTGTAAAGGGATCGAGCAGCACGCCGGCGATAACCACAAAGGCCCATCCCTTTGTGACGAGGCCGGCCCAACGCGCGAAGAATGTACGGCCTTCAATCGTTCCGAATCCTCCTTGGAAGGCAATCTCGCCAAAACCGATCACCATAAAAAGGAGCGTGGCACCGATGACCGTACCGGCGATCTTGTGTGATGCACTCCCCTGCTCAAAACCAAAAAAGTCCAGGCACATACCAACCGTTTTGCCAAACAGCGGGAGTGCGCTCAGAACCTCGGCGATCACCGTGGCCACGATGAGTTGTCCCCAAAAGCCCGTGGGGCCCGTCAGATCCAAGCCAGGCGCCCCTTCAATGATGGGGAGAAACGCGCAGAGCAATAGCGGGTTAAAGAAGCCGTTGAGAATACCGATGACGCGCCTGACAGGTAACTTCATAGCCGTAAGCCTTTCAAAGTCATTGATAGAAAGAGGGCCGCCGGCATATGTCGGCGGCCCCGATAAAACATGATGTACGGCAAAGCAACTACTCGAGCGGCTACTCCGCCTCGCCGCCGGCCGCCATCTTCTCGGCCTCGGCAAGCTGGGCCGGGGTGAGCTTGCGATACTTAATGGCGCCAAAGACGACACAAGCCGCACAGACGATCATGCCGGCGATGAGCTTCTGGTCAATCGTTGCACCAAACGGCGACGTCACGGCCTCAAACACAATGGGAGACAATGCCATGCCAAAGTTGATACCTGCCATGCCAATGGCGAGGTTAAACGCACGTCCCTCGGGGGCAGAGTTGCCGGCGGCAAAATTGCCCTCCAGCGGCACGTAGGTCTCCTTGCCCAGCGCAACGACAAAACCCGCAACGCACAGCACCATAAAGGCGGGCGCAACCAGCGTCAGGCCCAGGCCGACGAGCGTCACGCCCCACGCGATCGGCATAGCCAGGTTCTTAAACTTGGCAAACAGCGGACCGACCAAAAGACCAGCCGCAATACCGGCAACGGTCATAACGGTAGAGGCAAGACCGGCCTCCACGGTACCGCCAAAGCCGCGACCTACAACAAGCAGCGAAACGTTGGAGCTGAAGAGCTGGAACGTAAGTACGAACACAAAGCTCATGAGCGTGATAATCGCGACCTCTTTAGGCATATTGGCAAACACGTTGACCTTGCGCTTGGGCTCAAGATGACCCTCAGGAAGGCAAACAGCCTCGATTACGATGAAAATGATCATGATGAAGTACGCCGCATAGCTGTGGAACCACTCGGCAGAACCCAAGATGCCGGAAACCATCGTCCAGATAATGCCGCCCAGTGCAACAAAAGTGGAGTAGATGCCCATGACAAACGAGCGCTGCTTTCCGCCAAAGTAATCCGCGATAAGAGCGTCCGTTGAATTCTGCACGGCGCCGAGACCAAGGCCCATGACAGCAGAAGCCGCTAAGACTTGGCCGAGCGAGTCGTGGAACACCAGCACCGAGGCGCCTGCCAGCATCACGATAATGTGACCGACGAGTGTCGTCTTCTTCTTGGACACGCGAGAGGCAAGCTGTGAAGAGACGAGCATGGCGGACAACGCCATCATCAACGGGATGATGCCGATGATCATCTGGACGGCAGCGATGTTTTCGTTGGGAAATGCCGCCGCAACAGAGGCCACGATAGGGACGGGCACGAGCATGCCCATGATGCACATGGCGGCTGCGTAAATGCCCACCAGGTACTTGATCTTGGTTTTATCCATGATCCATCCTTACACTTAAAGAAAGGCTCTGTTAGACCAAGGTTGACATAAAAACGATGTCACCGCGAGGCGGTACCCT
>CALEXE010000106.1:0-12749 GCA_937925265.1 uncultured Collinsella sp.
AGCCCCGCTGCGCGCTACGCGCTGCGGGGCTTCCTCCGTCCTGCGGAATGTTCTGCGAGATAGGCCCTTTTCCGTTTTCGGACGGCCCTGCTCAATCGCCCTTGTGGCGTTGGGGCTGGAAGGGTGGGACTCCTTCGGGGTTTCCGCGGGCGCCTTTTTGTGTTCCGCCAAAAGCTGCCACGTTGCGTGAGGGGTATTGGGCTGTAAGCGATTTGGGGGCATCGCTACTGTATGTGGTATCGACGGCATCCAAGCGAACAGGAGCAACACAATGAACTATGCGCTCGATAACGGCGAGCTTGCAATTGGCCTTACTACGGCCGGCGGCTCGTTTACCAGTATTAAGGCCGAGGGCCGCGAGTATCTGTGGCAGGGAGATCCGGCGGTGTGGTCGGGTCAGGCACCCATCTGTTTTCCCATCTGCGGCGGCTTGCGTGACAACCGTGCCATGACGCGCAGTGGTCGCGAGGCCAAACTCGCCCGCCACGGTTTTGCCCGCAAGCAGGAGTGGGAACTTGTTGAGCAGATGGACGACACGGCTGCCTTCAAGCTCGAGAGCTCCACGCATGCCGAGCTGCTAGAGCAGTATCCTTTCCCGTTTAAGATCGTCGCCCGCTACGCCCTGGAAGGAAAACGCGTGCACGTGGCCTACGAGGTTACCAACGAGGGAACCGAGGACATGCCGTTCTTTGTGGGCGGTCATCCGGCGTTTTCCTGCCCGCTCGACGAGGGGGAGAGCTATGACGACTACAAGCTGCGCTTTGAGGCGGACGAGGCGGCTGAACTGTGCACCGCTGTTCCCTCCACGGGCCTTATCGACGTTGAGGGGCGCAGCGCCAACCCCATGGTCGGCCGCGAGCTTCCGCTCGCCCATGGGCTCTTCGATTTTGCCGAGACGATCTTTGACGTGCTCAACAGCCGCGTGGTCGACCTTGTCAAAAAGGATGAGGAGAAGGGTCTGCGCCTGACGTTTTCCGACATGCCCTACCTGATCGTGTGGGGCAAGCCCGAGGGCGACTTTGTTGCCGTGGAGCCGTGGAGCGGACTTTCGACGTGCTCCGACGAGGACGACGTGCTGGAGCACAAGCGCGGCTGCCTGGTGGCCAAGCCGGGGGAGACCATCGTGCGCGGGTTTTCGATTGAAATCCTCTAGCGCGCAAAGCACCAGCCGATACGTGACGGGGCCCACTCGGCTCCGAGAGAAGAGTCTAAGATGATCCTTACTGTAACTATGAACCCGTCGGTCGATACGCGCTACCAGCTCGACAGGCTGGTCATCGACGACGTTAACCGCGTGACGCCCGAGAAGACCGCCGGCGGCAAGGGCCTCAACGTGAGCCGCGTGCTGCTGCAGCTGGGCGACGACGTCCTCGCGACCGGCCTGCTCGGCGGCCACATGGGTGCCTATATGGCCGAGCTCATGGATGCCGACGGCGTCAGGAACGACTTCGTGCCCATCGCCGGCGAGACGCGCATCTGCCTGAATATCCTGCACGAGGGCAACCAGACCGAGCTCCTGGAGAGCGGCCCGCAAATCGCCCCGGCCGAGCTCGAGGCCTTCACGGCCAAGTTTAGCGAGCTGGCCGCAAAGGCCGACGTCGTGACGCTCTCGGGCTCGCTGCCGCGTGGCGTCGATGCCGGCTACTATGCCGAGCTTGTCAAGATCGCCGAGGAGGCGGGCGCCAGGGTCCTGCTCGACACCTCGGGCGCCCCGCTGGAGGCCGCGCTGGAGTCCGACGCCAGGCCCGAGCTCGTGAAGCCCAACCTGACCGAGGTCAACGGCCTGCTGGGCACGTCCTTCACGGCCGACGACGTCGACGCCCTGCGCGAGGCGCTCGCCGCCGACGAGCGCTTTGCCGGTATCCCCTGGGTCGTCGTCTCGATGGGCGCCGCCGGTTCGGTGGGCTTCCACGAGGGCCGCGCGTTCCGCGCCAGGACGCCCGCGATTGCAGCCGTGAACGCAACGGGTTCCGGCGACTCGACCATCGCCGGCTTCGCGCACGCCATCGCCGCCGGCGCCGACGATGTCACCGTGCTCAAGACCGCCAACACCTGCGGCAAGCTCAACGCCATGGACCCCAAGACCGGCCACCTGGTCATGGACCGCTGGGACGAGGTCTACAACAGCGTCGAGGTAACCGAGCTTTAAGGTTCCGCCGTTCTACCGAACGGCGGACCGGCCGTCGGTGCAAATGACGCAGCCGTAAAAACCTCCCGTCTGGGGATTGCCCCAGACGGGAGGTTTTTCTTTCTATCCATCTGCACAATACCCGCCGGCGGCGGTTGCATGCATTGGACTGTTGTGTCTAGCTGCTCAAACGTACTCTTGGCTTGTCAAATAAAGACCAGCCGGAAAGGTCGGCAGGTAAGGTAAAGGAGGTTCAATCGTGTGCGAGCAGTGCCAGAAAATGTGGGCCGGCGTGGTGCACGCAAAGGATGATATCCGTTGTGAGGAGATCGACAAGCCTATCCCCAAGGCGGGCGAGGTGCTCGTCAAGGTCAAGTACTCGGGCATCTGTGGATCTGATGTTCCGCGTGTTTTGGGCGATGCCTGTCATTATTATCCCAACGTGCTGGGCCACGAGTTCTCGGGTACGATTGCCGAGATTGGTGAGGGCGTCGAGAATCTCACAGTTGGCGATCGCGTCGCCGGTGCTCCGCTCGTCCCTTGCATGAAGTGCGAGGATTGCCAGCGTGGCGACTATTCCCTCTGCAAGCATTACAGCTTTATCGGCACACGCCAGTTTGGCAGCTTTGCCGAGTACGTGTGTATCCCCGCTATCTGCGCCGTCAAGTTCGACGAGTCGGTGAGCTTTGAGCAGGCGGCGCTGATCGAGCCCACCACCATCGCGCTTCACGGCCTCGAGCGCCTCGATTTTAAGGGCGGAAAGACGGTGGCCGTGCTCGGCGGCGGCACCATCGGCATCATCACGGCTCAGTGGGCTCGCGCCTTCGGTGCGCGCGAGGTCACGGTTTTTGATGTGATTCCCGAGCGTTTGGAGTTTGCACGCCATATGGGCGCCACGAGTACCGTCAATTCCATGGACGATGATTGGCGCGACCAGGTGACGGCCATCACGAATGGTCGTGGCTACGACTACGTGTACGAGACCGCTGGCGCCAACGCCACCATGCACATGGTCTTTGAGGTCGTGGGCAACAAGGGCGAGGCGTGCCTCATCGGCAAGCCCACGCGTGAGCTCACCTTTACCGTAGACGAGTGGGAAAAGCTTAATCGAAGGGAATTCAAGCTCACAGGATCGTGGCTTGGCTACACTGCTCCGTTCCCCGGTCACGAGTGGACCCTCACAGCAGAGGCTTACAGGAACGGCATGATTCCCTACGACGAGGGCCATATCTTTGCCAAATATCCGCTTGACAAGATTTCTGAGGCGTTTGACCAGTATCGCACTCCCGGCCTGGTCAAAGGCAAGATCCTGATCGATTGCGAGCGTTAAGGATACGCGAGGACGAGTGGGGGATCAGGGGCTTTGCCACCTTTGGCGGTTTGGTCGCCCTCTCGTCACCCCAGGAAAGCCATTGGCGTGAGGCGGACTCAAAAGAGGTCCGGCCGCGCAACAGCAAAAAGCAATCCAGTAAGAAAGGAAGCAACCATGGAGCCCAAGGATTGGAAAGACGGAGAGAAGATTATCGGCGCTTGCATGAACTGCGCTGATTACAAAAATCTCACTGCGCTCGTCAAAGAGCTCGATGAGGCGGGTGTCGACCTGTACCATCTCGATATTATGGACGGTACCTTTGTCCCCAACATCGCGCTGGGGCCGCAGGACGTCAAGGCGATCAAAGAGCTCACCGGCAAGGTGTGCGACGTACATCTGATGGTTCAGGATGCCCCCAAGTATATCGATATGTTTGTGGAGCTGGGCGCCCAGATTGTCCACGTTCATGGCGAGAACGACTCACAGATCACCCGTACCCTTCAGCACATTCGCGACCTTGGCGCAAAGTCATCCCTCGCCATTAGCCCCTGCACTTCGTTTGAGACTATCCAGGAGTCGCTCAACGTATGCGATTATGTCCTCGTGATGCGCGTGAACCCCGGCTTTGCGGGCCAGAAGGCGCTTCCTTTTGTCGACGAGAAGATCAAGAAGCTCGTTGAGCACAAGGACGAATATGGCTACAAGATCCTTGTCGATGGTGGCGTCTCCATGGAGAGCGTGCGCGATCTGTGGAAGGTGGGCGTCGATGGTTTCTGCCTGGGCAACGCTGGCCTCTTTGGCAAAGATCGCAGCTATAAGGACATCATTGACGAGTTGCGTTCCTATCCCAAGTAGCCACGACTTTTCGTTGACCCCCTGATATCGAGCTGGTCGCCGACTAGTTAAAATTCGGTCGGCGGCCGCTCGGTACGATTGGTCTAAAGCACCGGCGCCGCTTAGCGTATGCTCAAAGCAGACGATGGCAAGGCGGCCGGACCCCACGGATTACCACACCGCGCGGTTGCGTGCCGCGCAATCTTAAAGGAGTACATCATGGCTAAGAGCACAGTTAAGGTATTGGTTGCCTGCGGAAGCGGCGTCGCGACCTCTACGGTCGCCCAAGCAGGGGTCAAGCAGATTGCCGAGGCGGCGGGCGTGCCTGTCCAGATCTTTAAGGGCACGATCGCCGAGGTGGGCGTCAAGCAGTATGACGTCGATATCGTCTGCACCACGACCAACTACCGCAAACCGCTCGAGCGTCCGTTTATGAGCGTATTTCCGCTTGTTTCGGGCATCAACAAGGACAAATGCGCAGCGGATCTTGCCGAGCTGCTCAAGAAGGTCCAGGCCGAGTAATCGCAATACGGCCTATGGGGCGGGTCGACAGCTTCTGACATAGGGTTCGCATCCCGCCCGTTTTTTCCTATCATTCTCCCGTTCAAGGAGCCATATCATGGACATCGCGCTTTCCTTCTTCCAGGAATTCATCGGTCTTGGCGCTTCCGTCATGCTTCCGGTGGTCATCTTCGTTTTAGGTCTGTTCTTTCGCATGAAGCCCTCCCAGGCGCTGCGTGCGGGCCTGCTTGTGGGCATCGGCTTTCAAGGCGTCGTGCTCACTATCAATTTCTTGCTTTCGACCATTCAGCCAGCCCTCGATTACTATACGGCTATGGGATCTGGCTACGACGTTGCCGAGATTGGTTTTGCTGCCCTGGGCGGTGCCAGCTGGGCAACCCCGTTCGCAGTTTTTGCTATTCCAGCCATCGTGATCGTCAACATTATCTTGCTGCGCCTTAAGGCTACCAAGGTTTTGAACGTCGACATCTGGAACTTCATGCACTTCTTGGTTCCGGGCGCGCTGGCCTACGTACTGTTTGGCAATGCGATTCTTGGCTTCTTGGTCGCCGTTGCCCTCTCTGTCGTCACGTTGTTTGTTGCCGAGAAGGTCGCACCCAAGTGGGGTGAGTTCTTTGGCCTTGAGGGCACGGCATGCACTTGTCTGGGATACATTGTTTACGAGTACCCCATGGCTACGCTCATTAATAAGGTTATCGATTGCATCCCCGGTCTCAATAAGATTGACCTCGACTTGGACACGCTTTCCCAGAAGATCGGTATCTTGGGCGATCCCGCGGTTATCGGCCTGTTTGTGGGCGGTTTCCTGGGCCTTATGACGCAGCAGGACGCAGGCACCATCATTAAGATGTGTGCGGGCATGGCGGCCGTTATGGTACTGCTCCCGCGTATGGTGGCTATCATGATGGAGGGCCTCGCTCCCATCGGCACCGGTGCCAACCAGTTTGTGAAGGATCATATCGACCCCGATGCGAACATTTATGTGGGTATGGATATTGCGCTTGCTTTGGGCGATCCGTGCTGCATCACCTGCACAGCTATCATGATTCCCGTGACGGTGGGCCTGGCCTTCCTCGTCCCCGACATGCGCTTCTTCCCTGCGGCAATTTTGGCCGAGGTCTGCTACGTGGCGCCTATGGCTGTACTCGCCAGTAAGGGTAACGTCTTCCGTACGCTTGTCTGCATGGCCGTGTTCATGTACCTCATGCTCTTCTTCGCCAATATGTTTGCGCCTTACGCGACGCAGATGCTTACGGCCTGTGGCATCGAGACCGGCGGCCACATGGTTACCGCATCGCACTTTGGCTACAACCCGGGTAACCTGATCGTTTCGTTTATTGCAAAGGCAATGGGAATCTAGGAGGGGTGCGCTATGCCTGCTTTAGTTGATTCCGGGCGGCAGAAAGGCTTTCTGGCCATCGAGGGTGCTGCCGCGACCGCCGAAGACGCCATCCGTCTGTGCGGTGCCGCGCTCGAGCGCGCGGGCTATGTGACCGATGCTTTTGCACAGGGGTGTATCGACCGCGAGGCTAACTATCCCACGGGTATCTGCACAGAGATTCCGGTGGCGCTTCCGCATTGTAAATCCGAGGCAATTCTCAAAAGTGCCATTTGCTATGCTCGCCTGGACGCTCCGGTTTCCTTTAGGCGTATGGATGACGATGAGGAATCGGTCAAGACGCGCCATGTCTTCAATCTGGCTATTGCGCCCGGCGACCATCTGGAGTTTCTCTCTAAGACGATGCAGCTTTTAGCAGATACGAGCGTTCTCGAGGCATTTGAGGCCATGCCGATTGCTGGGGTGTCAGCATATCTTCAAGAGCATCTTGGGTAGTATGTAAGCAAACGAACAACGCGCGGACTGCTTGCGGTCCGCGCGCTTTGCGTGCGGGGAGGCATGCGGGATGAAGAAGCGAAGTGCCGAAATCTTGCGCCGCCTGGTTGAGGCTCCGAGCCACAGGCTTAGGCTATCGTCTCTTATGGATGACTATCATTTATCGGAAAAAACGCTGCGAGCGGACATCGCCACGGCTGCCTCGTTTGCGCAGGATCCGCGCGGTGCATCGATGGTCGTCCTTTCGTCACAACATGTTTCGCTCGCGGCAGGCGTCGATGTGGGCGGTCTCTCCGAGTTGCTCGATGGCATGGATCTTTACGACTACCGTCTGTCGTTTGAGGAGCGCCGTTTCTTTATCGCCTGTACGCTGCTGACGCTTTCCGAGGGTGAGTGGCTTTCCATGCAAAGCTTGGCGGATGCAATGTACGTGACGCGCAACACGGTCATTGCCGATATGAAAGCGGTGGATGAATACCTAGCGGGATATGGGATCCCCTTGGTAAGCAAAAGCAAGCTCGGCATGAAGGTCGTGGCGGACCAGACGAGCCGACGGGATCTTCTTATCGACCTGTATGCCACGGTTCTCGAAGAACGTTCGGTGCGCCGTGATTATTTCTCCCATCTGATCGGTACGGTACTCGGCTCCTCTATCGCCCTCGATGATGTCGTAGATGCCGTTCGTCTTTTCCTTAGGACGCATAATATCTTTTTGGCCGTTGAAGTCGAAAACGAGATCGTTGCCTGCCTCATGGTCTTGACGCTGGCGATTGATAGGCGTGCCGGTCTTCGCCTTGGGGAAGAGGGGCATCTGGAGCAGCCGCTCGACACAATCGGCGAGCTGGTGCGCTTTGCTATCGCGCGGCTTGGTTTGCGTACGCTGTCAAATGCCGAGATTATTGGCATTGAGCGTACGATCCTCGCACGAGATCTCTCACCTCGGATTACGCGATTTGACAATTTCGATCTCTATTGTGTGATTACGCGCTTTCTCTTTTTAGTTGGCCAGGGAATCGGAATCGATATCCAAAACGATGCCCTGCTAATCGGCTCACTGCTCTCGCATCTCAAGAGCCTTGATAACTGGAATGCAGATGCCTTTGATGTCGCCGTGACGGGGCCTTCGGGCGCGATGGTAGATATAGTTCAGAGTGCCGCCGCGCCGCATTTTGGCGTGATTGAGGACTATCTGCACCGTTCCATGGACGATGCGATGCGCTCCTCGGTGGTGATTCACATTTGCGCTGCACTCTACCGCGCCGAAAACGACATGCGTTCCTGCACCGTACTGATCGCCTGCCCGAGTTCGGTTGCCACGAGTAAGTACCTTGAGGCGCAGGTCAAGAACTATTTCAACTTCGACATAAGGGATACGGTGACGACGCATGCGCTCGAATCGGGGGCGATTGCGCTTGACGGGATTGACTTTGTCATATCGACCGTCGACGTTTCCATCTCCGCGGTGCCCGTTGTCGTTGTGAGCCCCGTACTTTCGGTCGAGGACATTAATAGCATTCAGGCCCGCGCTTTTAAGCTCAGCCATACCGAGCAAGGTTGTGGCCAGGTACAATCATCGATCGTTTCGCATATTGTCGAGCTCTATGAACAGGGAAATCCGCGCAAGGTTGCCTACCTTAACCGGGAATTGAGCCGGGTACTAGAAGAAGTGGAGCGCGTTGAATTTGAGTCCCAGCGTCATTCGCCGCTGCTGCGCATGCTCGACCGGCGTTTTGTGCTGGTAGAGCAGGGGCCGCTTAATTGGAAATCTGGGCTTCAGCTGGCTTCGGAGGGCTTGCTGCGTGAGGGGTACTTTGCGCGTTCTTATGTGGACAAGGCAATTGATAACGTCGAAGAATATGGCAGCTACATCATCCTTAACCAAGGTGTCGCCTTGGGGCATGCGGGAAGCCAGGACGGCGTGTTTAAGGACGGACTGGGGCTGCTGGTTTCTCGCGAAGGAATTACCTTTGATAGCGGCGAGACCGTGTACCTTTTGTTTTTCTTTTCTTCGGTGGGCGACGGAGACTACCTGGACTTGTTTCAAGAGATCATTCGCCTGGGCAACGATCATGAGGGGCTCCAGCGTGCACGAGCGGCTAAGGATGACGCCGAAGCCTATCAAGTTCTCATTGAAATGTTGACGGAATACGAGTGACTTATCTGTCTAGCGAAATCCCGCCCAAGGCGGGTGTGCCTCTGTGGCGGTCGCAGCTAAAACGAGACTGACCGCTACAGGGTGTCGGTTGTGGTGGGTGGCGCCGTCGTTTGGAGTTTTCGCTCGAGAAATGCACCGCATAGGCGCAATTCTTTCGTTTTTGCGCATGTTCATAGCGCGCGTCTAGAGCGCTTCTGTTTGGCTAAGAGGAACGGCACTCAGCGTTTTGACAAGCCGCCCGAAAGATGCTCGCAGGTTGAGGCTCTGATCGGTTGAGCGTTTTTGCTGTGAGGTTGGGGAGTCGAGGAGACCGTTTCTCTGTGTCGGGGGGAAGGAGAAAAGGTCTGCATGTTTTAGGGATGGCTGCTGTGTTGCGTCATTGGAAGAATGCATGCTTATGCGGCCTCCTCGATGTCCACCAAAAGGATGCGCTCGGGGTTTGCTGCTAGGTCCCGTGCGTTGGCAGTATTATGCCGCGGCTGCCGCAAAGAAGCGCTAAAGAAAGGCTTAACCTGGTTTGGTGTTACGATGAAACTGCAGGTCAGAGGTATCGAGTAACACTCTTGAAAGGTTTTGAGCTTAAGGGCTTTCTAAGGTTTGTGACGTGGTTGTGGCGCGGACGTGCGGAGCGTGTGAATGCTCGCTGTTAGCGCTGCGGCTCTGCGGTGCGCACCTGCTCGATGACCTTTTCCATCGTGGCGTCGATGCGGTCTTTTTTGAGTTCGCATTCCCAGATGGTTATGGGCGTCCAGCCCATTTGAGTGAGTGCTGCCACGGCAGCGCGGTCGCGCTCGACGTTGCGACGGAACTTTGCCTCCCAAAACTCAACGTTGCGCTTGGGCTGGCTTGGGTTGCACTTGGGGCAGCGGTGCCAAAAGCAGCCGTTGACGAAGATGGCGATCTTGCGGCCGGGGAAGGCGATGTCGGGCTTGCCAGGAACCTTCCATTCCAAGCGATAACCCGTAAGGCCCGCTGCGCGCAGACGCTGTCGTACGAGCAGCTCGGGCTTGGTGTTGGCGCGCTTGTTGCCCTTCATGGACTTTTTGATGGCGGCGCGACGGCGGACCAGTTCGCGCTCGTCAGCGGAGAGGTCCGAGGTATCGATGCCGTCGAGCAGACCGGGCTTGGGACGCTTTTTGCTGCGGCGTTTAGGTGCGCGCTTGGGTTTGGTGGCGGGTTTGTCGGTTGTGTTGGGCGCGGCGTCATCGGCGGAGCTTGCCTCAAGCCGATCTTCCTTTAACTCAATCAGAGCATCAATGAGCCCCTTGTCGGCGGGCATCCATTCCACCGTGGCAAGCGAGGTGCGTGGAATCCAGCGGATATCAAGCTGGCGGTCGTGTTTCTGGGGCTCATCGGATTCATCGGCGAGCGAGCAGTAGTAACACTCCATGGAGAGATGAAAATCGGGGTAGTCATACTCAACGGTGTAGAAATCACGCAGGTTGGTGACTTTTACCTGTAGCTCTTCCATAAGCTCGCGGCGCACGGCGTCTTCGGGTGTCTCGCCGCGCAGAAGTTTGCCGCCCGGGAACTCCCATAGTCCCTGCATGTTGCCGTAGCCGCGCTGCACGGCAAGCAGCTCGTCAGATCCTTCCTTGCGAATGATCCCAGCGGCAACATGAACAGTCTTCAACAGGAGCCCTCTCTCAACATCAACACATGGCAGACTACGCTTACCTTACGCAACGGTAAGGCAAGCGTAAGCCATATCGATGGTAGCCGACTCGGCTCCTTGCGACTATAGATGCCGTAGACTAATCGCAAGAAAGGACTCGGTATGCAAACCACGCACATGGCGACCCCGGTACTGGAGGTCGCGCATCTCGAAAAGGTATATGGAGCACTGGGCAACGTGACCCGCGCGCTCAACGATGTCAGCTTTACCGTCAACCGCGGCGAATTCGTCGGCATCATGGGCGCCTCGGGCTCGGGCAAGTCGACGTTGCTCAACTGCGTGTCGACCATCGATAGCGCCACGAGTGGCACCATCCGCATCAACGGCCAGGACGTTACGCGCATGAAGCAGGCCAAGCTTTCGCAGTTCCGCCGCGAGGAGCTGGGCTTTATCTTCCAGGACTCCAACTTGCTCGATACACTCACGGCGCGCGAGAACATCGCCCTGCCGCTCACCATCGCCCGCACAAACTCGGCAGAGATCTCGACCCGCGTGCAGGACGTGGCCGCGCGCCTGTCCATTAGCCAGGTGCTCGACAAGTATCCCTACCAGATGTCCGGCGGCCAGCAGCAGCGCGTTGCCGCGGCTCGCGCGCTCGTCACCGACCCCACTATGATCATGGCCGACGAGCCCACCGGCGCCCTCGATTCCAAGAGCGCCCGCCTGCTGCTCGAGAGCCTAGAGGCCCTCAACCGCCGCCTGCGCGCCACGGTGCTCATGGTCACGCACGACAGCTTTGCTGCCAGCTACACGAGCCGTGTGCTGTTTATTCGTGACGGCAAGATCTTCACCGAGCTGCGCCGCGGCGACACCGACCGCCGAGAGTTCTTCGACCGCATTATGGAGGTCGTTGCCATGATGGGCGGTGAGGGCTCCGATGCTCTGTAAACTCGCTTGGGGCAACGTCCGCCGCGCCGGCCGCGATTACCTTGTCTACTTGCTGACGCTCACCCTGGGTGTCACGGTCTTCTATGCCTTCAATACCGTCTCGATGCAGGTCGACATTGCCGGCATCAAGGAGGAGGGACTGTCCGAGCTCATGGGCAGCATGCTCGGCTACCTGACGTACTTTTTGGCCGGCGTCATGGCCTTTTTGATGGTGTATGCCAACAACTTCATCATGAAGCGCCGCAAAAAGGAGTTCGGCCTGTACCAGGTGCTCGGCATGCGCCGCGGGCGCGTCGCCACGATCATGGCGCTCGAGACCGTATTTGTTTCGGTCGGCGCTTTTGTCGCTGGCATTGTGCTGGGCGTGGGGCTCTCCCAGCTCATGACATTCTTTACGGCCTCGCTCTTTAAGACGCAGATCGCCGATTTTCACTTCTTTTTCTCGGTGCATGCGTTCAACCTGACCCTTGCCTGCATGCTCGTGATGTTTGTGCTCACGCTGCTGCTGAACCTTCGCGCCGTGCGCCGCACCAGGCTCATCGAGCTTATGGGTGCCGAGCGTCGCAACGAGAGCATCAAGACGCGCAACCCCTGGATCGCGATTGCCATCTTTGTCGTGGGCGTGGTGCTGGTGGGCGTGGCCTATTACCGTCTGCTGCGCGACGGGTTCCCGCTCACCGCGACGGAGGGTAAGCTGCAGGAGGCCATGAACCAGTTCGGTATCACCACGGCCATGGTTACGGTGGGTACCTTTGCCCTATTTTGGGGACTTTCGGGCATGCTCATCAAGCTGCTGCAGAGCCTGCGCAGCGTGTATTGGCGCGGCCTCAACATGTTTACCGTGCGCCAGCTTGCGGCCAAGGTCAACACGGTGTGCTTTTCGATGGGCGTTATCGCGATGATCCTGTTTCTGGCCATTACCTCGGTGACCTGCGGCATGTCGATCGCCAACGTGATGAACGAGAACCTGGAGCGCTATACGCCGGCGGATATGTCGCAGACGTATATCTATTACGCGTCCGATAGGCTCGACTACTACAAGGAGTATGTCAATCCTTCCGAGGCCGATCGCATGGTGCTGGCAGACGCAACGGTCGATTTGTACTCTGCATGGCACGGTGACCGTATCGATCCCGATAACGTTGCGGAAAGTATCAAGGGCAAGTCGGCAGATAATGGCAACGAGGCCGGAAAGAAGGTCAATATCGCCGATGTTGCCGGCGAGCATGTGCAGATTGATTCGTATCTGAGCTATACGCTTGGCGGCTCGGATCCTTCGGTGACGGCGGGCGAGATGTGCAAGGCCATGGGCGAAAAGCTCCCCAAGGCGCTCGAGGGTAGCAATGCCGATGATATGGGCCTGTTTGTGACGCCGGCGAGCCAGTACAACAAACTGCGCCA
>CALEXE010000107.1:0-2794 GCA_937925265.1 uncultured Collinsella sp.
CCAAGCACAGCCTGATTGCCTTGGCCAGCACGGCATCTGCCTCGCCGCGCATAATTCCAAAGCCAACCATGGCTACCCCAACGATCAGCAAAGCCACCTGCGCCACAGGCTTAATCGCTTTGAACAATCTGACCACTCCTTTCGTTTCGCGACCCATTGGACCATACCGACTATAAAATCCGTGTTAAGCGTGAATGACTATGCAAGGAGAACGTTATGCGCATCTTGGTCGTCGAGGACGAGCGGGCGCTGTGCGATGCGATCGCACGCAGCCTGCGCAACTTGGCCTATAGCGTCGACTGCTGCTACGACGGGCAGCAGGCCCTCGATCTGCTCGATGTCGAGACCTTTGATCTTGTCGTGCTCGACCTCAATCTCCCCCATGTCGACGGCATGACCGTGCTCAGGCAACTCAGGACAACTGATTGTGAGACCAAGGTGCTTGTGCTCTCGGCACGTGGCGAGGTCTCCGACAAGGTAGCGGGGCTCGATGCGGGCGCCAACGACTACCTCACCAAGCCGTTCCATCTTGACGAGCTGGCGGCACGCATACGCAGTCTCACGCTCAGGCGCTTTACGCAAAACGACGTTGTTCTAACCTGTGGATTGTTGAGCTTTGACACCAAGGCGCGCCTCGCCTCCGTGGGCGGCGAGACCCTATCCCTCACGCGCAAGGAGACCGGCATCTTGGAATACCTGATGCTTAACCAGGGGCGGCCGGTGAGCCAGGAAGAGCTTATCGAGCATGTATGGGACAGCAGCGTCAACAGCTTTAGCAACGCGACCCGCGTGCATATCTCGTCGCTGCGAAAAAAGCTGCGCGGTGCGTTGGGGCACGACCCCATCCGCAACCGAATCGGCGAAGGCTACGTTATGGAGGACGGCAAATGAAGCGGCTGTCGCTGCAGTGGCGCATCACGTTGATGACGGCACTGCTGATATGTTCAACCTGCGTACTTATGAATTGCCTGGTTGGCTACTCCGGCATGCGCTACATGGACTCGATCGGCAATGAACTATCGGCGCACAGCAAGGTGGAGGCGGCCTCGCCCAGCTCATTTGACCCGACAAACAAAGAGCTCGACGACGCGCTGACCATCGTCGTGAACGACGCCCAAGAATCGTTTGGCGCGACGAGCTGGTATATAACTGCGGCGGTGACGCTGCTCGGCGGCGTGCTGGCCTACTTTGTAAGCGGGCGCGCACTGCGACCGCTGCGCTTCTTTGCGACGCAAGTCGAGAGCGTGCGGCCCGACAACCTCGCTGACACAAAAATCAGCGAGGACGTGCCCTCTGAACTCAGGCGCTGCAGCGCGTCGTTTAACGACATGATTGCCCGCCTTGACGAGGGATTTTCCGCACAAAGACAGTTTACGGGCAATGCGGCGCACGAGCTGCGCACGCCACTTGCGCTCATGCAGGCCCAGGTTGAGCTTTTTTGCGCCGAGCACCCCGACGCCGACGCCGATACAGCGAGCCTGCTCGGGCTGCTGCAGGAGCAGACCGAGCGGATGACGCACATGACAAAGACCCTGCTCGAGATGAGCGAGCTGCGCAGTGTCCCTTGCAACGATGCGATTGACCTGGCGCCGATGATCGAAGAAGTACTCACGGACCTGGCGCCCCTTGCCGAGCAAAAGGGCATCGCGCTCGCAAGTGAGGGCGACGCGCAAACGATCGGCAGCGATACGCTAATCTATCGGCTGCTGTTCAACTTGGCCGAAAACGCCATACGTTACAGCGCGCCCAACTCGACCGTGCAAATCAACGCCTGCGCCGAAGGCGACCGTGTGCTGCTACGCGTGCGCGACCAGGGGCCGGGCATTCCCGAGCAATACCAGACGAGCATCTTTCAGCCCTTCTTTCGCGTCGACAAATCGCGCAGCAGGGCATACGGCGGCGTGGGGCTGGGACTTGCGCTGGTCTGGGAGATTGCCGCGCTCCACGGCGGCTCCATCGAGGTCGAAGAGAGCTCGGAGCGCGGAACGACCATGCTCGTGACTCTTCCCACTCGCGCACTCGGCTCATTAAAATAACGAACGGGATGGCACGCCGCGTGGCGTACCATCCCGCACATAATATCGAGGATGTGACAAAGGGACTGTCCCTTTGTCACATCTGCTAGTTCTCGTCGCCTACCAGCTGAGTTAGCTTACTCCCACTCGACCGTGCCGACGGGCTTCGGCGTGAGGTCGTAGCAAACGCGGCAAATACCGGGGACCTCGGCGGTCACGCGAGCGGTAATGCGCTTGAGCAGCGCCCAGTCGAGCTCGGGCACCTCGGCGGTCATGACGTCGACGGTGTTGATGCAGCGAATAATGCAGGGCCAGTCGTAGGCGCGTTTACCCTCGCGCACGCCGGTGGCGCGGAAGTCGGGCACGACGGCAAAATACTGCCAGATGGTCAGGCCGGCCTTGTCGATCTCTTCGCGCACGATGGCATCGGCCTCGCGCAGCGCCTCAAGACGGTCGCGGGTGATGGCGCCAAGGCAGCGGACGCCCAAGCCAGGACCGGGGAACGGCTGACGCTCAACCATGTTCTCGGGCAGGCCGAGCTCGCGGCCCACGACGCGCACCTCGTCCTTGTACAGCAGCTTGACGGGCTCGCAGAGCTCAAACTGCAGGTCATCGGGCAGGCCGCCCACGTTGTGGTGAGCCTTCACGCCATCCTGGGACTCCAGGATGTCGGGATAGATGGTGCCCTGGGCGAGGAAGCTAACCTCGTCGCCAACCTTGCGGGCCTCCTCCTCGAACACGCGAATGAACTCGGCGCCGATAATCTTACGCTTGGCCTC
>CALEXE010000108.1:0-28487 GCA_937925265.1 uncultured Collinsella sp.
TGTATCACTGGCTGACCAAAGTTACATGCACAGTACCCAAGGCAGCATCAGCAAAGTCCCCATTACATTAAAAATAATCAGCCCCCGCAAAACGAAACGGTCGAGAGGGCCTTGCCCGGCGGGGTTGCCTTGCTCCGGAAAGTTCGCGAAGCCCACTTCCCGGAGCAAGGCAACCCCGCCGGGCAAGGCCCCAGCGCGAGACCGTCCCGGATGCCTACCTACTCGTTGTCGCCTGCGGTCATCTGCGTTGCGGAAAGCGCACCGTCGGCTGCAGTTGCGGCTGCGGCGTCGGGCCAGACCCAGTCGGTAAAGGCGGGGTGATCGTAGCCCTCGTCGCATGCGAACTCAAAGGCCTCGGTGCGGAAGGCCTCCCACTCGTTAATCTGCTCGGCAAACTTGTCGGCGTCGACCATGCGCAGCACGTCGGCGGCCAGCGCCCAGCGATCCATGTTGTTCAGGCGCAGCATGTCAAACGGCGTGGTCGTGGAGCCCTTCTCCTCGTAGCCGTGGACGCGGAAAGCGTCGTGGCCGGGGCGGTCCCAGATCAGGCGGCGAATCGTGCCGGCATAGGCGTGGAAAGCGAAGAGCACGGGCTTCTCGCCGTGGCCGAACAGCTCAGCCCAGCGCTCGTCCGTAATAGCTTGGTCATTCTCGCAGACGTTTTGGATTTTGAGCAGATCGACCACGTTGACGAACCACACCTTAACGCCCAGTTCGCGCAGCATATCGGTTGCGGCCAGAGCCTCGAGCGTCGGCACGTCGCCGCACGTGGCGACCACGACGTCGGCCTCGGCGAGCGAGTCGGCAGTCGATGCCCACTCCCACGCCGCGACACCCTCGGCAAGCTCGGCGCAGGCCTCGTCGACCGTCTGGAAGGTCGGGGCGGGCTGCTTGCCACAGAAAATGGCGTTGACGCAGTCGATGGACTGGTAGACACGCTCGGCCACGGCAAGCGCCATGTTGGCGTCGGCCGGATAGTAAGCATTCACGATATGCGTATCGTTGGCCTTGTTGAGCAGCAGGTCGATAAAGCCGGGGTCCTGGTGAGAGAAACCGTTGTGGTCCTGGCGCCAGACATGGCTCGACAGCAAAATGTTGAGGCCGCTGATGGGAGCGCGCCACGGAATCTCGCGCTTGGTGGCCTCGAGCCACTTGCAGTGCTGGTTGACCATGGAATCGACCACGTGGACAAAGCTCTCGTAGGAGCTCCACACGCCGGAGCGGCCGGTGAGCACGTAGGCCTCGAGGAAGCCCTCGCACTGGTGCTCGGACAGCTGCTCGACGACCTTACCGGAGCCGGCCAGCAGCTCGTCGTTGGCATCATCCTCGTAGAAGCCGGCATCCCACTGCTTCTTGGTCACCTTGTAGGCAGCCTGCAGACGATTGGACGCGGTCTCGTCGGGACCGAAGATGCGGAAGTCGTCCATGTTCTTGGCCAAAACGTCGGCGGTGTACTCACCAAAGACGCGGGCAGCCTCGGTGGAGCCCCAGCCGTGGCCTTTGCTTGCAACGGGAATCTCGTGGGCATGGACATCGGGCAGCTCGAGCTCGCGGCGCACCTTGCCGCCGTTCGCGTTGGGGTTAGCGCCAATGCGCAGCTCGCCGGTCGGCATAAAGGCCGTCACCTCGGGACGCACCTGGCCCTCGGGCGTAAAGAGCTCCTCGGGCTTGTAGGAGCGCAGCCACTCGCGCAGCACGCGGAAGTGCTCGTGGGTGTCCTTGGCGCTCGCCAGCGGCACCTGATGGGCGCGCCAGGAGTCCTCGGTCTTCTTGCCGTCGATCTGCTTGGGGCAGGTCCAGCCCTTGGGCGTGCGGAACACGATCATGGGGTAGGCCGGGCGGACCACGGTCTCGCCCGCGGCAGCCTGGGCCTGTGCGGTGGCCTTGATGTCGCAGATCTCGTCAAAGACCTGCTCAAACAGGGAGGCGAAGCGCTCGTGGATGCTCGCATGGCTCTCGTCGTCAAAGCCGGCGACAAAGAAGTGCGGCTTGTAGCCCATACCCTCGAAGAACTTGGTGAGCTCCTCGTCGGACACGCGGGCAAGGATGGTGGGGTTGGCGATCTTGTAGCCGTTGAGGTGCAGGATCGGCAGGACGATACCGTCGGTTGCCGGGTTCACGAGCTTGTTGGACTGCCAAGAGGTCGCGAGCGGGCCGGTCTCGGACTCGCCGTCGCCCACCACGGCCACGGCCAGCAGGCTCGGATTGTCCATGACGGCACCGTAGGCGTGGCTGAGCGTGTAGCCAAGCTCGCCGCCCTCGTGGATGGAGCCGGGCGTCTCGGGCGCAAAGTGGCTCGGGATGCCGCCGGGGTAGGAGAACTGGCGGAAGAACTTCTGCAGGCCGGCCTCGTCATTGGTGATGTCGGGGCGGATCTCGCGGTAGGTGCCATCGAGCAGCGACTGGGCGGTGCCGGCGGGGCCACCATGACCCGGGCCCATCAGGAAGATGGCGTTCTGGTTGTGGTCGGCAATAAGGCGGTTGACGTGGCCGAACAGGAAGTTGATGCCGGGCGTGGTGCCCCAGTGGCCGACCAGACGGTGCTTAACGTCCGGACGACCAAAGTCGCGCGTCTCGCCGGTCTTCTCGTCGACAAAGTCGCTGCGCATCAGCGGGTTGGAGCGAAGGTAAATCTGGCCGACGGACAGGTAGTTCGAGGCGCGCCAGTACAGATCGACACCCTCGAGCTCGGAAGCGGGAACCTCATGTCCCAGTTTTTGCCACGGCGTTCCCAGTGTTTTAGCCATTGTTTATGTCCCTTCGCTGCGCGGTCGCCTTCCGATACGGCAACCTTTCAATGGGACTAGTATATTTGCTAAAACGTTTTATCATGGTGAAAAAACGTTTTATCATCTTTATCGATCCCATCGATTGGCAAAACGCGACATTCACCTGCGGCATTATCTGTCACAGGTACTCCATATTCAATCTGCATGAATTGATAAACGTGTTTAGTTGTGTTTAGTAAGCTCGAGTACGCTGTCCTTAACGATAAGCGCCGGCTCCAGAACGACCTCTTCGGCACGCCTACCGCCCCTACCGGCAAGACGCTTGGACATGCAGCCAAAAGCATGCTCCGCAAGGACACCAGGATCCTGCTCGATCGCGGTCAGCGCCGGCTCGAAGAGAACGTCGGCTGCCGAGTTATCATAGCTCACCACCGAGATATCGCCCGGAATGCTCTTCCCCATCTCATGCAGGCGCTTGAGCAAACCGAGGGCAATGTTATCCGAGCTTGCGAACACGGCGGTGGCGTCAGTTGCGAGCACCGCCTCCGAGGCCTCGTAGGCACTCGAAATGTAGTACTCGCTCTCAAACTCCAAACGCGCGTCGATCGGCAGGCCAACCTCGCGCAGGGCGCGCTCATAGCCGGCAAGTCGCTTGCGGCCCGTATTGGAACGACGCGCGTTAACCAAGCAGGCAATGCGACGGTGTCCCTGCTCGATCAAGTAGCGGGTAGCCATGTAGCCACCCATCTCGTGGTCGAACATCACCTTGTCGCACTCGAGCCCCTCAATGGCACGGTCGACCATTACGGCCGGGATAGGCAGATGGCTGACCTCTTCGCGCAGGGCGCGGTCGTCAGAGAACTCGTCGCCTACCACCAAAAAGACGCCATCGACGCCGCGCGTCACCAGCTGGCGCAGGAGCTCCAGATCGTCCTCGGCGCTTCCACCCGAACTGGTAATAAAGAGCGCGTAGCCGTCCTCGCGGCAGCGCTTTTCCAGACTGCCGGCGAGCGAGGCAAAAAAGCGGCTCTCGATGTTGGGAACGATAAGGCCCAGCGTGCGCGACTCGCGCATGACCAGGCTGCGCGCAATCTGGTTAGGAACATAGTGGTTGCGCGCCGCGACCTCTTTGATGCGCTTGCGGTTTTCTTCCGAGATGCGACAAGGCCGATTGTTGAGAACAAGCGAGACCGACGAGGGGGAAAGCCCCACCTCCTGGGCAATCTGCTTGAGAGTAACTTTGTTGCCCATTTCGCTCCTTCCGAGTATTCGCGCAATCTCTTGAAAGTATAGCGACCGTCCCTCTACCTCGATGATAAACACTTTACCAATCCGGTAGACGGCTGTTTTATCGCCGCGATTGGCGCAAAGCAACCTGACCCCTTTGCACTATGTGATGCATTGGGGTCAGGTTGCTTTGCACCAAATCCATCCGGGTGGGGTATATTGCATTCGATTGATGAAAAACGACCACCATAAGGCGGATATTCGTATGCACGAGAATGACTTTTTTAACGAGGACCTGCTCTGCGCGCTCGCTGGCGTTGCCGGCGAGGACAACGTGCTCATGAGCGAGCCCATGCGCGAGCACACCACGTTTAAGATCGGCGGCCCGGCCGACGTCTTTGTCACGCCCGACACCGAGCAGGGACTCGTCGCCACGCTCGACACCTGCTACCGTTGCGACTTGCCGCTTACCATCGTGGGCAACGGTTCCGACCTGCTCGTCGGCGACAAGGGCATCCGCGGCGTCGTCGTAGCGCTGGGCGAGGGCCTCTCCTACATTACGGTTGACGGCACGCATGTTACGGCAGCAGCCGGCGCGCTGCTCTCGGACGTAGCGGCAGCAGCAGCCGAGGCCGGTCTCACCGGCATGGAGCCCATCTCGGGTATCCCCGGATCGGTCGGCGGCGCCTGCTACATGAACGCCGGTGCTTACGGTGCCTGCATGGCCGATGTGCTAGAGTCCGTGCGCGTCTATAAGCCCGCCCGCATGCTCGACGACGGTACCCGCGGCAGTGGCAATATCATTGAGTTCGATGTCAACGAGCTTAACCTGGGTTACCGCAAGAGCCGCATTGCCGACGACGGCTTCATCGTGCTCTCTGCCACCTTTAACCTCGCCCCGGGCAACGCCGCGATGATCAAGGCCGACATGGACGACTACCGCCAACGCCGCGAGGACAAGCAGCCGCTCGACATGCCGAGCGCCGGCTCCACCTTCAAGCGCCCCGAGGGCTTCTTTGCCGGCAAGCTCATCATGGACGCCGGCCTGCGCGGCCACGCCGTCGGCGGCGCCCAGGTGAGCGAAAAACACTGCGGCTTCATCGTCAACGCCGACCACGCCACCGCCGCCGACGTCGACGAACTCATCCGCGACATCCAAGCCAAAGTCAAAGAGCAGTTCGACGTAGACCTAGAACCCGAAGTCCACCGAGTAGGCGAATTCCTATAAAAAGAAGGCCCCGAAAGGGGCCTTCACTTTCTTTTATTCAGACAACCAGTCCGGTGCGTAGCGCCCCGAACCCAAGAGGGCCGGGACAGTCCGAGAGGCATAAGGTTGATCGCGAGTTCCGCACGAGCCGGAGAGCACTTAATGTGCTCTCCGTGCGAGCAGGACTGTCCGAGCAGGCAACCTTATGCCTCTCGGACTGTCCCGGCCCAACTTGCGTTACGACAGCGCAATACCGCCGAGCCAGCCCCAGCGCACGCCAGAGCCAGTACCGTAGAACCGAATAAACGCATCAAGCGACTTAGACGTAATGGAGCCCTCGTTGCTCATAACGATGCCGCCGCCAACATAGATGCCCACGTGTCCGTACAGCAGACCCGGCGTACCGGTACCACTGTGCGACGAGTCGGCCACGATCATGCCCACCTGCAGCGCCGAACGATCGGAGCTGTAGCACCAGGCGTTAAACATGTCGCACGCGTTGCCGCCAAAGTAGCCCACGCCGGCGTTGCGGAACACATTGGTAACCCAAGCGGCGCACCAGTTCAGGCCAGGCGAAGGCGTGGAGTAGCATGCGTTGACGACAGCCTGCTGCTTGCCCGAACCGGCATTCTGCTGTGGGGTGCCGCCGGCATACGAACCGCCACCCGAACTCGAGCCGCCCGAAGAGGAATTGTTCTTGTTTGCGGCAGCCGCGGCAGCGGCAGCCTTCCTGGCAGCCTCCTCTGCCTGGGCGGCAGCGAGAATCTCGGAATCACGCTGTGCCATGAGCTCCTTGACATCGTCGGAGAGGCCGTTCAGAACCGTCTGGACCTCCTGCTGTTTGGCCTGCATGTCCTGCATCTGGGCCGTCTGCTGGTCCTTGAGCCTCTCCAGGTCGGCCTTCTGCGACTCGAGCTCGGACTTTTGCGTGTCGAGCTCCTTTTGGATGGTCTGAATATCCTCGATGGCGTCGCGGTCGCTCTTGTTGATCTTCTCGACGTAATGCGCGTTGGCGACGAGCTCCTCAAACGAGCCAGAAGCAAGCAGCAACGACAGGATATTGGTACCGCCCGACTTGTAGCTTGCCGCCACGCGATCGGAAAGGTCGTTACGCTTCTTCTTGAGCTCCGACTTCTTGGTGTCGATCTGAGCCTGAGTGTCGTCGATCTGACCCTGAACGCCCTCGATATCGCTGAGGGTCTGGGCATTCTTGTTGGCGAGCGTCGCGTACTCATTAGCGATGCTGTCGAGCTGAGCCTGGACCTCGTCGAGCTGGGCCTGGGCGGCATTCAGTTTGTCGGTGGTTTCTTGGCTGGCCTCAGCCGCATGGGCGCGGGCGGGCAGGCCAAAAAGAACAGCCGCAGAGGCGGCGCCGAAAAGAGCCTTAAGGGCAGTGCGGCGCGAAAGCTCCTGCGTAAAGATGGAATCGTTGTTTGGTGACATATGTACTCCGTTACATGTTTATTTATATGTCGCTCAACTCAAACATATTAACGCACATCGCGCTTGTCCCAACTATTTCCACGAACGGCTGGAAAAGCATGGTCAGCGGCTCGCAAATACGTCCCACACCAAAGGTAAGGATTATGCAAATGACACCCTATGAGTACGTTAACATCAATCCTCTGGTTTTCCTGCCCCGCGTGTTTTGGGCGCCCCCAGCTGCGCTATACTCCCCTCAAGAAGTGTTCCTGATTCGATAGGAGACTACATGTCCAAAGCACTCGACCCCAAAGACACCTGCGTCCTCGTTACCGGTGGCGCCGGCTTTATCGGCTCGCACACCGTCGTTCAGCTGCTCGAGGGCGGCTACCAGGTCGTCGTCGTCGATGACCTCTCCAACTCCAGCGCCGTTGCCATCGACCGCGTCAAGACCATCGTGGGCGACGACGCCGCCAAGAACCTCACCTTCTACGAGGCCAACGTGCTCGACCGCGATGCGATGAACAAGATCTTCGATACCCACCAGATCGACCGCGTCATCCACTTCGCCGGCTTTAAGGCCGTTGGCGAGTCGGTGAGCAAGCCTGTCGAGTACTATCACAACAACATCGAGAACACCCTGGTGCTCATCGATGTCATGCGCAGCCACGGTTGCAAGTCCATCATCTTCTCGAGCTCTTCGACCGTCTACGGCGATCCGGATAACCCGCCTGTCACCGAGGAAGACCCCAAGAAGCCCGCGACCAACCCCTATGGTTGGACCAAGTGGATGATTGAGCAGATCCTTATGGACGTCCACACCGCCGACCCCGAGTGGGACGTCGTGCTGCTCCGTTACTTCAATCCCATCGGCGCCCATCCGTCGGGCCTGATCGGCGAGGATCCCAAGGGTATCCCCAACAACCTGGTGCCTTACGTCGCCCAGGTCGCCGTGGGCAAGCTCGAGGCCGTTCAGGTCTTTGGCAACGATTACCCCACCCCCGACGGCACCGGCGTGCGCGACTACATCCACGTGTGCGACCTGGCATCTGGTCACGTGGCTGCCCTCAACTGGATGAACGGCAAGACCGGCGTCGAGATCTTTAACCTGGGCACCGGCACCGGCACCTCGGTACTCGAGGTCGTCGCAGCCTTCTCCAAGGCCTGCGGCAAGGAGCTGCCCTATGTGATCCGCGAGCGCCGTGCCGGCGACATCGCCGCCAACTGGTGCGACGCCTCCAAGGCCGAGCGCATGATGGGTTGGAAGGCCCAGTACGACATCGCGGATATGTGCCGTGACAGCTGGAATTGGCAAAGCCACAACCCCAGCGGCTTCGCCGACGCCGAGTAGCAAAAACCTACATACCGTTCTTGCCCCGATCTCACGTTGTGAGGTCGGGGCTTTTTCATGGCATGTAGCCATTCGCCGAAAATCGACCAACTTTTTTATCTTGCCTGTACATGTTTAAACAACATGTTCTACAATAGGCGTATCGAATCAGAACACCGGGGGCGGACTGCTCTTCCATCAGCAGGCTGACCCCACAACAAGAAGGTTGGTGAGCGCATTCATGGAGCGTGCAAGCGGCGTCCTCATGCCCGTCTCATCTCTGCCCGGACCATACGGAATCGGCGGCTTTGGCTGGAATGCCTACGACTTCGTCGATTTTCTTGCCTCGTGTAAACAACATTACTGGCAGATTCTCCCCCTTACAACAACGAGCTACGGCGACTCGCCCTATCAGTCGTTCTCGGCCCGTGCGGGCAACCCCAACTTCATCGACTTCGCCGAGCTTATCGAGGCAGGTTACCTGGAGCAGCGCGATATCGACGGCGTGTACCTGGGCTCCGACCCCAGCAATGTCGACTATGGCGCCATCTTTGGTGGCCGTCGTCAGATTCTCGACCGTGCCGCCGTGCGCTTTGCCGCCGACAAGCCGGCCGACTTCGACGACTTTGTCCAAACCAACGAAGACTGGCTCATCCCCTACTGCGAGTTCATGACCGTCAAGGAGGAGTGCGGCCTCAAGGCATTTTGGGAGTGGCCCGCAGAGCTTCGTACCCGCGGTGAGGCTTCTGCCAAGGTCTGCGCCGCCCATCCCGCGCGCATGCTCTACCACCAGATGACGCAATACTTCTTCGATCGTCAGTGGAGCCGCCTCAAGGCCTATGCCAACGAGCGCGACATCCTCATCATTGGCGACCTGCCCATCTATGTCTCGCGCGACTCCGTCGAGATGTGGGCCACGCCCGAGCTCTTTAAGATCGACGCCGCCGGTAATCCTGTGAGTGTCGCTGGCACGCCGCCCGACCAGTTCTCGGCCACCGGCCAGTACTGGGGAAATCCCATCTACGACTGGGACGCCATGGAAGCCGACGGTTTCTCCTGGTGGGAGGGCCGCATCCGCGCCGCCCTCGACATGTACGATGTCATCCGCCTGGATCACTTCCGCGGCTTCGAGGCCTATTGGGAGGTGCCGTTCTCCTCACCCGATTCGTCCTACGGTTCGTGGACACAGGGCCCCGGCCTCAAGTTCTTCAAGACGCTCGAGGAAAAGCTCGGCACGCTACCCATCATCGCCGAAGACCTGGGCTTCCTCACCCCCGGCGTCATCGACATGCGCGACAACTCGGGCTTCCCCGGCATGAAGATCTTGCAGTTCGCCTTTGAGGGCACCAACTCGTACTATCTGCCACACAACTACATTGCCAACACCGTCGCCTATGTGGGCACCCACGACAACGAGACGGCGCGCGGTTGGTTTGAGGGAACGGCCACCCCGCGTCAGCGCGAGCAGGCGGCCCTGTACACCCACCAGCAGGCCGGCGAGCCCATGGCCGATGCACTCAACCGCACCATCGCCGCCAGCGTGAGCGATACCTGCATCTACACCATGCAAGACCTGCTCAACCTGGGCAACGAGGCGCGCATCAACACTCCCGCCACCCTGGGCGGCAACTGGACCTGGCGCATGCTCGACGGCGCCATCACCCGCGAGCTCGAGCACAAACTCACCGACTGGACCGAGACCTACTTCCGCATCCCGTCGGAAGCCGAAATCGAGCTTCCTCAATAGGAGCTACCGCGCCCGACCCCTCCCCACCGTGCGGACGCGCTTGCTTACCCGCGTGAGGCCACCCCAATCCCCTCGCGCGGGATTCTTATGAATTGCAGACATGTAATCAACCCATTACAGGAGGAAACATGCCCCAAATTAACCTCATGGAACTCGCCGAGCAGTCTTTTGGCACCTCGCTCGAGCAGCTCGACGACCGTCGCATTTACAAGCTGCTGGTCAAACTCGTGCAGGAGCGCTCCGCCGCCTGCCCGCTCAACAACGGCAAGAAAAAGCTCTATTACATTTCCGCCGAATTTTTGATCGGCAAGCTGCTCATCAACAACATGATCGACCTCGGCATCTACGACGAGGTTAAGGACCAGCTCACCGCCGCAGGCCACGACCTCAACAAGATCGAGGAGTTCGAGGTCGAGCCGTCGCTCGGCAACGGCGGCCTGGGCCGCCTGGCCGCATGCTTCCTGGATTCCATCGCCACGCTGGGCTTGACCGGCGATGGCGTGGGCCTCAACTATCACTACGGCCTGTTCCGTCAGCGCTTTGTCGACAACCAGCAGAAGGCCGTCCCCGACGAGTGGCTCGGTGAGCAGGACATCCTAGTCGACGACGACCGCTCCTACACCGTCGAGTTCGGCGATTTTGCCGTTACCTCCAAGCTCGTCAACATCGACGTGCCCGGTTACGGCCAGCCCACCAAGAACCGTCTGTGCCTGTTCGACCTGGCGAGCGTCGACGACGGCCTGGTCCCCGGCAGCTCCATCGACTTCGACAAGACCGAGATTGCCAAGAACCTCACCTTGTTCCTCTACCCCGACGATTCCGACGAGCAGGGCCGCCTGCTTCGCATCTACCAGGAATACTTCATGGTGAGCAACGCCGCCCAGCTCCTGATCGACGAGGCCATCGAGCGCGGCAGCAACCTGCACGATCTGGCCGACTACGCCGTGGTCCAAATTAACGACACGCACCCCACCATGGTCATCCCCGAGCTCATTCGCTTGCTCACCACCGAGCATGGCATCGAGTTTGACGAGGCCGTGACCATCGTACGCTCCATGGTCGCCTACACTAACCACACGATTCTTGCCGAGGCGCTCGAGAAGTGGCCGCTCGTCAGCCTGCAGAAGGTCTCCCCTGCCATCGCCGACATTATCGTCAAGCTCGATGAGATCGCGAAGGCCGAGCACGATGACCCGCGCGTCGCCGTCATCGACGAATACGACACCGTCCACATGGCCCACATGGACATCCACTTTGGCTTCTCCATCAATGGCGTAGCCGCCCTCCACACCAAGATCCTGGAGGACACCGAGCTTCATCCGTTCTACGAGATCTATCCCGAGAAGTTCTCCAACAAGACCAACGGCATCACCTTCCGCCGCTGGATCCATGGAGCCAACCCCGCGCTCGCCAGCCTGCTCGACGATGTAATCGGCACCGACTGGCGCAGCACCGGCGATCTGAGCAAACTCGCCAAGTTCGCCGACGACAAGGACGTTCTTGAGCGCCTGGCCGCCACCAAGGTCGAGGCCAAGGCCATCATGCGCCAGTTCATGGCGCTCGAGCAGGGCGTGACCATTCCCTCCAACGCCATCATCGACGTCCAGGTCAAGCGCATCCACGAGTACAAGCGTCAGCAGATGCTCGCGCTCTACATTATCTGGAAGTACTTCGATATCAAGAACGGCAACAGGCCTAAGCACCCTGTCACCATCATCTTTGGCGGCAAGGCGGCGCCTGCCTACACTATCGCGCAGGACATCATCCATCTGATCCTGACGCTGTCGCAGTGGATTGCAAACGACCCCGACGTGGCTCCCTACCTGCAGGTTGTCATGATCGAGAACTACAACGTCACCGCCGCCGAGCGCGTGATCCCCGCCGCTGACATCTCCGAGCAGATCAGCCTGGCCTCCAAGGAGGCGAGCGGCACCTCCAACATGAAGTTCATGCTCAACGGCGCCCTAACCCTGTGCACGCTCGACGGTGCCAACGTGGAGATTGCCGAGCTCGTGGGCGACGAGAACATCTATACCTTTGGTGCCTCGTCCAAACAGGTCGAGCAGCTCTACGCCGACGGCACCTACAACGCCGGTGCGCTCTACCGCAAGCCCGGCATTAAACTGCTGGTGGACTTCATCACCAACCCGGCCTTTATGGCAACCGGCAACGCCGAGCGCCTGCAGCGCCTGCACGACGACATTAAGGGCAAGGACTGGTTTATGGCCCTGCTCGACATTGAGGAGTACATCCAGACCAAGGAGCGCGTGCTGGCCGACTACGAGGACCAGGACGCCTGGATGCGCAAGGCGCTCATCAATATCGCCAACGCCGGCACCTTCTCGTCCGACCGTACGATCTCCCAGTACAACGACGAGATCTGGCACCTGAGCTAATTCGGTTTCATCGCCCATCCTCTTGAAAACGGAGCCACGGCAACGCGGCTCCGTTTTTTGTGCCCGCACGTTACCCTGTGATCCGACTCGGCCAAACAATCTCGATCCATAACAACTACTCAACCAAAACGGTCCCAGCTGTTACAGATTGAGACATACCGGCCCCTCCCCTTGGGTTTATCTCAATCTGTAACATCTAGCAGGTGAAATTCGCCTTTGGTGTTACAGATTTAGATGAAATGGTTAGCTCAGCGGAACCGTCTCGATCTGTAACATCTAACGTCCGAAATCGGCCCTATCCGTTACAGATCGAGACAAACGACCGGTCAGACAGTCCCAACACAAAGAAAGGCTCCCCTCTCGCCCAGTGGACGGGAGGGGAGCCTTATATGTGACCGCGGCAAAAGGATGGCAAAGCCGCAGTCGCCCAAAGGAAGGGCCTGGTTGCACCGGGCCTAGATAAGGTTCTTGCCAGAGACCTTATCGAAGAGGTGGGTCGCGTTCTTCTCAAACTTGAACCAGATGGGGTCGCCCGCCTTGAGCGCGCCCTTGGCCTCGAGGTCGACGACGGGAATGATCAGGACAAACTGGCCGTCGGGAGCAGTCACGTGGACATGCTCGGTCGAGCCCATGAGCTCGGTCACCTCGACGGTGCCCTGGAGCGCACCCTCCTCGTCCTTGTCGGCAAGCAGAATCTGCTCGGGGCGCACGCCGGCCGTAATCTCCTTCACGTCGCCGCCGTCCCAGTTGAGGGCAAGCTGAGCGCAAGTCTCCGGGGCGAGCGCCACGTTCATATCCTCGGTCTTGACAGTAAAGCCGTTGCCCGAGCGCACCAGCTGGGCATCGAAGAAGTTCATCTGCGGCACGCCGATGAAGCCGGCGACGAAGATGTTCGCGGGATGGTTGAAGACCTCCTGCGGGGTGGCGATCTGCTGGACGACGCCGTCCTTCATGACCACGATGCGATCGCCGAGGGTCATAGCCTCGGTCTGGTCGTGGGTAACGTAGATGAAGGTGCCCTTGATCTCGTGACGCAGCTTAATGAGCTCGGCGCGCATCTGGTTACGCAGCTTGGCATCCAGGTTGGACAGGGGCTCGTCCATCAGGAAGACCTTGGGGTCACGCACGATGGCGCGGCCGATGGCGACACGCTGACGCTGGCCGCCGGAGAGTGCCTTGGGCTTACGGTCAAGGTACTCGGTAATACCCAGGATCTCGGCAGCGGAGCGAACCTTGCGGTCGATCTCGTCCTTGGGGACCTTCTTGAGCTCAAGCGTAAACGCCATGTTCTCGTACACCGTCATATTGGGGTACAGAGCATAGCTCTGGAACACCATGGCGATATCGCGGTCCTTGGGCGCCACGTCGTTGACGCGCTTGCCGTCGATGAGCACGTCGCCCGAAGTGATGTCCTCCAGGCCAGCGACCATGCGCATCGTCGTGGACTTACCGCAGCCAGAGGGGCCAACGAGGACGATGAACTCCTGGTCGTGAACGGTGAGGTTGAAGTCCTCTACAGCGAGCACACCGTCCTCGGTAACCTTGAGGTTGTGCTTCTTCTCCTCGGTCTTCTTCTTTTTGCCAAAGAAGCCCTTCTTTTTGGACTCGTTGTTGGGATACACCTTCTGAACATGTTTGAGAACGATCTCGGCCATGTCTCTACCTTTCGATACGCGGCGCCACGCTGTGGGGCGCCGCAGAAACTTGCAAAACAGTTACGGCATCAGCCCTTGACGGCACCTGCCACCACACCGTCGATGATGTACTTCTGGCAGAAGATGTACATGATGACGATGGGGACAACGACCATCATGATGCAGGCCATCATGGGGCCGAGCTCGACGTGGCCATAGCCGCCACGGAAGTACTGGATCAAGATAGGAATGGTCTTGTACTTGGTGGAGTCGAGCGTAAGGTAGGGCAGCAGGTAGTCGTTCCAGACCCACATGGTCTCGAGGATGCCGACCGAAAGATAGGTGGGCTTCATGATGGGAAGGACGATCTTAAAGAACACCTGAACCGGGTTGCAGCCGTCAATCATGGCCGCCTCCTCGATCTCGAGCGGGATGTTCTTTACAAAGCCGGCGAACATAAAGACCGCCAGGCCCGCGCCAAAGCCCAGATAGATAAAGCAGATGTTGAACGGCGTGTTGAAGCCGATGCGGTCCGCCAAATTGGACAGCGTGAACATCAGCATCTGGAAGGGCACGACCATCGAGAACACGAACAGGTAATAGAAGAAGTTCGAGATCTTGCTGTTGACGCGAACCACGTACCAAGCGCACATGGAGCAGCACACCAAGATCAGCACGACCGACGTGACCGTGATGATAAGCGAGTACATAAACGCCGAGGCAAAGCCCTGCTCGTTAAGAGCGTGCACGTAGTTTGCAAGGCCGTTGAACGTCTCGGGCGTGAGCAGGTCGAACGCCGTGGTGGTGCTGATTGCGGTCGCTTTCTTAAAGGAATTGAGCGCAATCATGAACACGGGGTAGATCCATGCGAGCGACAGGATCGTAAAGAAAATCGAGAGCGCGCGGTTGATAGCCTTATCGCGTTTCATTACTGCTGCACCTCCTTGGACCTCGTGGCCTTAAGCTGAATCATAGAGATGGCGACGACCAGGATGCAGAAGATAACTGCCTTGGCCTGACCGATGCCCTGCCATGCGATGCCAGCACGCGAATAGAACGTGTTGTAGATGTTCAGGGCGAGCATCTCGGTGGAGTGCGCCGGGGCGCCACCGGTAAGGGCGAGGTTCTGGTCGAACAGCTTAAAGCCGTTGGTGATGGACAGGAACAGGCAGATGGTGATGGTCGGCATCAGATTGGGGATCTTAACCTTCCAGAACGTCTGCCATGCCGTGGCACCGTCAACCTTGGCGGCCTCGATGTAATCGGACGGAATGGACTGCAGACCGGCGATGTAGATGATCATCATGTAGCCGACCTGCTGCCACAGGGTCAGGATGATAAGGCCCCAGAAGCCAGCGGCGGAGTTGAGGGCGATGAGCTGGGCGCCCACGTTGGAGAGCAGGCAGTTGATCAGAATCTGCCAAATGTAACCCAGTACAATGCCGCCAATCAGGTTAGGCATAAAGAAAATCGTACGGAAGATGTTGGTGCCCTTGAGCGCCTTGCGAGTGAGCGCCTGCGCAATGGCCAGCGCGATCACGTTGATGAGCACCGTCGACAGGAAGGCAAACGCCACGGTAAAGAAGAACGACGTGGAGAACTGCGGATCGGACAGTGCGCGCACGTAGTTCTCGATACCGACAAAGTGCGCGTTATTGATGGTAATAAACTGGCAGAACGAGAGATAGAAACCCTGGATAAAGGGAATCACGAACCCGATCATAAACGCCAGGCACGTGGGCAGCATAAAGAGCGGCCACCAGCGCTTGAGTGCTTTGCCCATAGAAGGGTCCTTTCAATATGCAGGGGGCGGGCAAACCTACGTCTGCCCGCCCCCTGTCGCTAATCAGATAGCTTGGGCAGCAACTGCTTACTCGGAAGCAGCCTTCTCGGTCTTCCAGCCATCGACGAAGGCGTTCTTGACGCCGTCCCACTTGGTGTTGTCGGCAGCATAAGCGATGAGAGCCTGCTTGAGGTTCTTCTTCCACTCCTCGGAGGGGATGTAAACGAAGTCCCAAGCGACGGTCTTCTTGCCGTCCTTGGCCATAGCAACGGCCTGCTGAGAGAAGACGTTGGTGGTCTCCTTAGCGCTCTTGAACGGGGCGGTCAGACCCATCTTGTCAGCGATGATGCTGGTGGCGGTGTCAGAAGTGACGCACCAATACATGAAGTCCTCGGTGGCCTTCTGGGCATCCTCGGAAGCCTGGGAGCTGACGCACCAGTAGTTCTCGCCGCCGGAGCACAGGCCCTGGTTCTCCTCGCCGTCGACGCCGATGTAGATCGGCAGCATGCCGAGCTGGTCGTCGGTCATACCGGCCTTGGTGAGGTCGGCGTAGGCCCAAGAGCCGTTCTGATAGAAGACGGCCTTGCCGGTTGCGAACTCGTTGGTGGCGTCGTCACCGGTCTTGGAGGCGAGCTGCGAAGGATCGCAGGTGGAGTCGGTGATATACAGGTCGAAGATCTGCTTAAAGTTGTCGAGATACTCGCCCTTGATCTCGTCGTCCTCCTGATTGTGCTCCTTCTCGAACTCGTAGTAGAGCGGGAGGTTGGCAAGGTGCGTGGTGTAGCGCCAGCTGGAGGAGTCATCCATACCGGCGGAAGTGAAGGCACCGTCAACGCCGAGCTCGTCCTTGCGGGCCTGGATGTCATCGGCGCAAGCCTTCAGCTTGTCGAAGGAGTTGATGTCCTCGGCCTTGTAGCCGGCCTTCTCGAGGAGCTCCTTGTTGTAAATGATGCCGTAGCTCTCCTGAACCCAGTCGATACCCAGATCCTTGCCGTCGGACTGCAGCGCCAGGGAGTCGTCGATGAGCTCGCCGCGGAGCTTGGTGTCGGAAAGATCGGCGCAGTAGTCCTTCCAGTTCTTAAGGCCGGTGGGGCCGTTGACCTGGAACAGCGTCGGAGCGGAGCTCTTGGACATCTCGGACTTGAGCTTCTCCTCGTAGGTGTTGGAGGCGGCGGTCACGATCTTGACCTCGACGCCCTTCTCCTTCTTGTACGCCTTGGCGATCTCCTTCCACTCCTTGTCGACCTCGGGCTTGAACTGGAGGAAGTAGACCTCGGCAGCGTCACCAGAAGCAGAGGAGCCAGAGCCGGCAGAACCACCGCAGCCCACGAGGCCCAGACCAAGAACCGCAGCCGCGGAACCAGCAAAGCCCAGGAACTGCCTTCTGCTCATTTCGTTCTTCATTACAATCCACCCTTTCACACCGTGGCGGCACCCTTTGCCGCCGCCTTCGGAGATTGGCTCGGGGACTTTGCCCCTTTTGCTGACTTGTACAATACGCTATTTGGCTAGTTGTTTGAACAAGTATTACTAGAGCGGTAGAAAAACTTCGGTGAACGGTAATTTCGACTTGATACTTGACAAGTTTTGTATAAACAATTATTTGTTATCGAATGCAGAGAAAACGCCCGATCAAGCCGATGCATCGTCGGTTTGACCGGGCGTTTTCGCTTTGAGGGCATGAGTCTCGTCAGGCTGCGAGCTAGCCGGCTATCGCTTGGAATTGACGCGGTAATGGAAGATCTCGGGGTGTGTGCGGGCATGCGTGACCTCGAACAAGATGCCGTCCGAGGTGTACGACTGGCTCTCCATAACGGCGACGCAGTTGTACTTGCCGAGGTCCAGATAGCTGCAGTCTTCATCGTTGGCGAGCTCGACGCTCACCGTACGACGGCTCGCCATCACTTTGACGCCGCGCTTGTGCTCCAGATAGCCGTAGATAGAATCCGCCGCGATCTCGGGGGTCAGGCCCTTGGCGATCGACGCCAAAAAGTAGCCATGGTCCACTTGGCGCGCGCTGCCGTTGAGGCTTCGGACACGCACTACGCGAATCAGCTCCTCGCCCACCTTAAAGCCAAGGCGGCGCGACAGTTGCTCAGTGCAAATCAAATGTTCAAAAGACTTGACCTCGGTCGATGCGACGGCATTGTTGCGTTTTGCGAACTCGCCAAACGACTCAACCTCTTCGAGTGCGCCCAGCATGTCGGTTTCGCCCTTAAGCCAAATAACGCGCACGCCCTTACCGTGTATAGGCTGCACAAACATCTGGTCGGCCAGCATGCTCAAGGCGCGTCGAACGGTATTGCGCGTGCAGCCAAACTCCGCGGTCAGCTCGGCTTCGGTTGGCAGCATCTCCTGAAACGCATAGGTCCCGTTGATGATGCGCGAACGGATCTCGCGGTAGATTCCTTCGTAAATCGCTTTTGGCATGATTTCACCTCTAATGAATATGTATGGCTAGGCACGATAGCATTTCTTAAAGTTGTTTAAACCGATTATCGGTAAAGTACGGATTATTTACCGTCGACGGTTCCCCCGAAACCCAAATCGGACCGAATCAAAACCGTCAATGCGGCAAGCAGCCAGTCCTCTACAATGAGTTCATTGTTTAAACGTTCTTGCTCGCACAGCATGTTGCATCCGAAAGGCATATTATGCTGCAGAAAATCCAACGTTTTGGCGGAGCCATGTTCGCGCCCGCCATGCTGTTTTCTATATCAGGCCTCATGGTCGGCATCTCCGCCCTCGCAACGACCGTGGATATCGTCGGCGACCTCGCCGTATACGGAACCCCCTGGTACGTTTTCTGGACTATCATTCAGCGCGGCTCGTGGACGGTCTTTAAGCGCCTTCCACTCCTTTTTGCCGTAGCGCTGCCTATTGGCCTTGCCCAAAAGCAACCGGCGCGCTGCTGCCTCGAGACACTCGTGGCCTATTTTGCCTATTGCTTCTTTTTGAGCGAGATCATTAAGCTGAGCGGAGACAACCTTGGGCTTAAGTACCCGTCGTTTTTGACCTCCGCTAGCGGCATCACCGTCATCGACGGCATCAAGACGCTCGACACCGGCATTATCGGCCCGCTGGCGGTGTCGGCAACCGTCGTCGCGATCCATGACCGCTTCTACGATGCCAAGGTTCCCGATTGGCTCGGCACCTTCTCGGGTTCCTCGCTGGTCTACCTCATCAGCTTTTTTGCCGTGTTTGCCCTTGCCGCCATCTCGGCCGCCATCGTGCCTTTCGCATACGCTGTGACCGAAACGCTGCGCCACGCACTTGCGGGCGTCGGCCCCTTCGGCGTGGGCATCTTTGTGTTTTTGGAGCGAGCACTCGAGCCCATGGGGCTGCACCACCTGCTCTATATGCCCATCTATTACGACAATCTGGTCATTCACGACGGTATTTACGCCACGTGGACCAACCTGCTCCCCATTCTCTCCCATAGCACGCGCCCTTTAAATGAACTTGCGCCCTGGGCAGGTTTTACCGCCACCGGCTGGGGCAAGCTCTTTGGCCTTCCCGCCATCGCGGCAGCATTCTATTTCACCGCCAAACCCGAACGCCGCGCCGGCCTTAAGGTCATCCTTTTGCCCGCCATCGTCGCCTCGGTGGCCTGCGGCGTCACCGAACCGCTCGAGTTTCTCTTTATGTTCACCTATCCCGGACTCTTTTTGCTCTACGCCGTCCTATCCTCCTGCCTTGCCATGACCATGAACTTCTTTGGCATCGTCGGCATCTTCTCAGGCGGTCTCATGGAAATGACGGCCTTCAACTTCATCCCACTCATGCGAATGCATGCCGGCTCCTACCTTTTGGCGCTCGGTATTGGCCTGATGTTTAGCGCTGTCTTTTTTCTGGTCTTCCGGGGCCTCATTCTGGCTTTCGACCTAAAAACCCCAGGCCGCGAGGATCATATCGCCAGCGATGCGGCGCTCGCACGTCTGACGGGAAAAAGCTCTGCCAAAGAAGGCGCGGCCCAAAACGGCACCGACAACCAATCATCCCAAGATCATCTGCTTGCTGAGCAAGTCGTTGCGCTCTTGGGTGGCGTTAGCAATATTGTAGGAGCGACCAATTGCGCCACGCGTCTGCGCGTTGAGGTCGCAGAACCTTCCGTTGTCGCAGACAACGCAGCCTTCGTCGCGGCGGGCGCCAAGGGCCTCATCATTACGGGCAAGACCGCCCAGGTGATTATTGGCATCTCCGTTCCCCGCGTTAAAGAGCATTTTGACCAGATCATGGGCCTCGAGCCGGGATTTGTGCCCACCACCTCGGCCTCCCCTGCCGCCAGCGCAGCCCATAAGCGCGGCGATATCTGCTTCTTCGATATCGACGGAACACTCGCCTGGCAAGACCCTCGAGTGGCACAAGAGCTTCCCGAGAGCGAGCGAGACCTCTCCCCCTATCCCAATGAAGCGGTCTCGCAAGCCATCCGTGATTTTGTCGCCAAGGGCAATATGGCGTTTATCTGCACAGGGCGCACGCTGAGCTGCATCCATCCAAAGCTGCTCGAGCTGCCCTGGACCGGCATCGTCTGCCTCGCGGGTGGCTATGTCGAACTTGAGGGACACGTGATTCGCGATTTGGCGATGACGCCCGGCATGCTGCAGCGCCTTGCTCCCATTCTTGAGCAATCGGACGAAGTGATTCGTTTTGAGGGACTCAATGGCGTCGTTCGCATGAGTGCCGATGCGCCCGACGCCCCGGGATACGCCCGCACCGTGGGCGATGCAATTACGCAGCTGCAACATTACAGCGCCTACAAGATCTTAATGTCCACGTCGCTTGCCAACCGCATCGCTCAGGATCAAGCGTTTGAGCCGCTGCTCTGCTTTAACGAGCTCGAGCTCGAAGTGACCGAGATTTCGCCTCGCGAATGCACCAAGCGCGAGGGTATCCAGTCCGTACTCGACGCCCTCGATCCCCACCACGGAACCGTATACGGCATCGGCGACGCCAGCAATGACGTCTCGCTGATGAACGCCGTCGATGTCGGTATCGCCATGGGCAACGCGCCGGACTTCCTCAAGGAAAAGGCCGACTATGTCACCGACAGCATCGACCACGACGGCGTCGTCACCGCGCTCGAACACTTTGGGCTTATCTAGCCAAGCCCCTACCGCACTTGCGGCCGCATGGACCAATCGTCTTCAACCGCCGCGCTCGACGCCCTAATGTGGCAATATGTTGTCTGCATAATGCAACGATGCAACCTATCAAAGAATGCGAGAACCCGTGTCCAGTCCGTTTACCAGCTTTTTAGCCCAGCACTTTGACCAGATTAACGACTATCTGGCCACGTTCTTTGACGGACAGGCGACTTCCGCCGATATCGAGCGCTACCTGTATACCCCGCTCTCGGCATTTACGGCAAACGCTGGCAAGCGCCACCGCCCGCTCATCTGCATGCTCGCCGCCACTGCGGTAGGCGGCAGCTTTGAGAGCGCCCGCAGCGCAGCGGCGGCCATCGAGCACTTTCAGTCGGGCGCACTCATCCACGACGACATCGCCGACAACGGGCAGATTCGTCGCGGCAAGCCCTGCATGCACCTTACCGAGGGCACCGGTCTTGCCATCAATTGTGGCGACCTGGCGCTCACCATGGTCACCAAGACGGTTCTCGACGACCCCACGCTGGAGTCCGACGTGAAGCTGCGTGTGCTCCACGAGCTTACCGAGATGATCGTCCGCACCATCGAGGGTCAAGCGCTTGACCTGGGTTGGGTCCGTGACGAGCGCTTTGATATCTCGGTTGATGACTACCTGGACATGGCGACGCACAAGACCGCGTATTACAGCGGAGCCACGCCGCTTGCCGCCGGAGCCATTATCGGCGGCGGCAGCGAAGAGCAGGTCGAGGCGCTACGCGCCTTTGGCCTGCACACCGGCCTTGCCTTTCAGATTCAGGACGACCTGCTCAACTTGGTCGGCACCAAAGAGGCCGCCAACAAGGACTTCCGCACCGACATCACCGAGGGTAAACGCACGCTCGTTGCCGTGCACGCCCTGTCTGATGAGCGCTATCACGACGAGATTGAAGCGATCCTTTCCTCGGGCACCGAGGACCCCGCGCAACTCGCACGCGCCGTGGAGATCTTCCAGGAGACCGGCTCTATCGATTACGCCCACACTTATGCGCTCGACCTGACCGCCAAGGCCAAAGCGGCCATCGAGGACGTTAAGCTTGATCCGCACGCACGAGAGTTGTTCCTCTCCATGGCAGATTTCTTTGTGGAGCGCCTTAACTAACGGGGGTTATAAAACCTGTCAGCAGCGTATTTAGGCACAACTTGCTACACTGTTGAGTGCATGTTTATGCATCCCTTTGCGTCGTCTATCCGACAGGCGCTCAAATAGTACGAATGATACGCCGAAAGGGGTTCGTTCATGGAACCTATTACAACGGGCATGCAGGGAGCAGCCGTCGAGGACGTGCAGTCTCGTCTCCTGCAGCTCGGCTACACGATTGATGCCACCGAGGTTGCCGACAAGCGCTTTGGCACCACCACCGAGCAGGCCGTTAGCACCTTTAGGCTCGACAGCGGTCTTGCCGCCGGTCACGCCGTTGACATCCCCTGCTGGAGCGCCCTGGTAGACGCCTCGTATAAGCTGGGCGACCGCACCCTGTATCTGCGCATGCCCAATTTCCATGGCGCCGATGTGCAGGCCCTGCAGCGCGCTCTCAACGTTTTGGGCTTTGCCTGTGGCGAAGACGACGGCTACTTTGGTCCGCATACCGAGGCCGCCCTGCAGCAGTTCCAGGAAAATGTCGGCCTGTTTGCCGACGGCATGGCCTTCCAGGACACCTACGCCTACATCAACCGCCTGCACCATGTGTGGGAGGGCAAGCCCTCGGTCACCGAAGCCGAGTCCCGCATCGGTTTTGCTCGCGCCGCCAACGTGCTCGAGCGCTTCCAGATCGCCGTTATCGGTGAGGACCCCATCGCACGCAGCGTTGCTTCGCGCATGTGGAACATCGCCACGGCAACGACCGACAACAGCGGCATGATGCTCTGCGACTCCGAGGTCCCAACCGACGTTGACCTGGTGCTCGAGATCGCAAGCGACGAGCTGCCCGCCGACGCCGCGCCACGCGCCACGATTGCCCTCGCCGAGTGCCACAACCTGGCCCAGCGCATCCGCACCGCCAATGTCGCCGCGCAGCAGAAGCCGGCTCGCATTCGCATTGAGCTCACGGGCATGACGCGCTACAACGGCACCTTCACGGCCAGCGACGCGCAGACGCTCGCCGTACGCCTACTCGACGGCGTTTGCGATGCCCTCGCAGATTAGGTAAACTAGACGAGTTGCTTTTGGGCAACACCACACATTGGGACGTAGTTCAACGGTAGAACTCCGGTTTTTGGTGCCGGCTGTTGGGGGTTCGAATCCCTCCGTCCCAGCCATTAAAACTGAGCGCCCTAAGCCCATAACGGCCCAGGGCGCTTTCTTGTGGGCAAGCGGAGGAATTCGAACCCGCAAGGGTGCGGAGCGATGCAGCGGGGCGCGGCCGCCGCAGGCAGACGCGGTGTCGGCACTTGGGGACGCTCCTAAGTGCCGGCATTATAGGAACGTCCCCAAGTGCCGGCTCGGGACTATTTTCGAGGACCCTCCGAAGGACTGTGGCCAAAAAACGGCAAATATGAGTACTGTCACCGTTGTAGCTACATTATTTTCGTTAATAAAAGAAGATCTTAATGAGATTTATTCGCATCAAGGTCTTCCTTTAATGAACACTTGAGGAGATACGGCAGCTTATCTGCTCGATCGACACGTCAAATCACCTTAAATGTGGTCAAAATTACTGCTACTAAAAGAGTATCAGTACTCATATTTGATGTTTTTTGGCCACGGCTCTTTATAGACACCCTGCACAGCGACGGTGGTAGATTTCGGAACGTGTCCGTCAGCCCCGTTCCGAAAAGCGAGCCGCATGCAACGGCCAAGCCACGACAGGCCCCGGGAGAGCGGGGACACCGGCTTAGGTTTATCGCGAGTTCCGCACGAACAGGAGGCCACTTAATGTGGCCTCCGTCGTGAGCAGGACTGTAGAGCAGGAAACCTAAGCCGGTGTCCCCGCTCTCCCGGGGCCGGCGGAATTTAGTTGTTCAGCATGCGGTCGAAGCTTCCCGAGTCGCCATCCCGATAGTCGGCGGTCATCAGAATCTCCTGCGGAATGCGCCCGCCCTCGCGCAGCACATTGCGGAACTGCACGCGCGTGACCATGGGCAGATCCTTGATCGTCGCCGCCAAGTTCTGCGGCACGCCCTGGTTGGCAGCCGCGGGCTCGCACTCGCCGCCGGCCTTCACGCGACGCTTATGCTCGGCGAGCATGGCGCGGTACATGCCGGCATGCAGGCGAATCTCAACCACATTGGCATTGCGAGCCTGCTCGACGATGCGCGCGCCCTCGCGGTCGATATCGCCCACGTAGTAGACGTAGTTAAAGCGATAGCCGATCTCAGCCAGATAATCGTCCAGGGCATGCGAGACGCTCGCCTTGCATCCGCCGCCAAAAATCACGCCGCCCACCTTGATGCCAAAGAGCTTGGCGTGCTTGCGGCCACGCAGCAGCCTGACGATCTCGTCGTAGGTGTCCAGGTTCTCGACCATAATGAACGGCTTATCGGCGCCCAGCGTAAAGAAACCCGTAAAGTGCACGGGGCGGTTGGGGGCGACCTTAATCGCCTGCATGCTGATGCCCTTTTCGGTCATACGCCGAATTAGACGCTCGCCGTGCTTGCCGTCAAAAGCCTTCTCGTCGTTAAAAATCTGGTAGGCACGCTGGCGGCGCGAGGCAACCGGCGTATCGGCACCTCGGTTTTGCTCGATCCAAGCCTGGATGATTGCGATTTCCTCGGCAATCTTGCGGTTGGACATCTCGTTGTGCTGAGTGCGCTGCGGAGCCTTTTTGCCGTCCTTGCCCTCGACCTTTACGATCTGTGTCTGCTGCTCCTTGATCTTAGAGAGCGCCGTAGGCGTAGGGACAACTTTGAGCAGCTGCCTGCCTAAAACGCGGGCAAGGGCAAACGCCGATACCTCGCCGTGGACGGCCGACTCGGGCTGCTGGGCAGCAGCATCTGCTGCGGCAGACTCCGGCTTCTTCTGAGACCTGCGCTTAGAATCGCCTTGGGAATTGCGCTCGCGCTTCGGCATAGACGCCTGCTTCTGCGGACGATCGGACTTGCTCTCCTTCGCCGGCTGGCGCTTAGGCTGCCCCGAAGAAACCTCGGCCTTCGCATCCTCGTCCTGCGGCGTGGTCTTCTCGGCTGCAGTCTCGGCATGGGAACTGCGACCCCCGCGATGGCGACGGCGGCGAGGCCTGCTCGACGCGCCCTGCTCCGTCTGCCCATCAGTAGGCTGCTCGCCCTTGGCCTCGGCAGCAACCTCAAGCTGCGGCTCAACAGGCTTCTGCTCGCGAGCCGCCGGCTCAACGGTTTTCTCGGTTTGTTCGGCCTTCTCGGCCTGAGCGGTCGGAGCCGGCTCGCCCTTCTCCTGACGCCTTACGGGATACGCGCGCCTCGCAAAACCACGCCCGGGACGGCATGAACCCGGAGCCTTCTTGGCAGACTCCTCAACATCGTCTGCAGCCTCGGAAGGCTCTTCAACCTCATGCGCGACATCCTGCTGCGCAGCCTTAAAGTGGGCACCACGGCGACGCTGGGGCTCCTGGGCCTCCACGGGCTTTTGCTCCTTCGCGGGCCTCTGCGACTCGGCAGCAACCTCGTTCTCAACAGCCTCGGCATCCGTCTCACCCTTTTGAGCAACGGCACGACGGAAGCGCTCCTGCTGGGCGCGGCGCTGCGCATCGCGCTTGCCACCCCCGCCAAAACCGCCGCGTCCTGCCTTGGCCGTAAAGGCACGCACGACGTTCTCATCGAGCAACTCATCGGTATCGACATGCTCACGCGGAGCAGCTTCTTCCACAGCAGGCACGTCAGCGGAATCCTCGACGACAAAATCTTCGACGGACTCGGCAGGCTGCTCCTGGGCATCGCGGATCTCGACATTGATGGTATAGAACGCCGGGCGCCCGTTAATGCCGCTGCCCTCGATCTTGGTCACGATATTTGCCGCGATAAGCTCATCGCGCATCGCCTTGGTGTCGCATTCCTTATCGACGGAGCGGAAAATCTGCGCCAGCGCGCTCGACTTAATCTTGAGCGCCTTGCGGCAGAGCAGGTCGTAGGCAACCAGCTTGGCGCGCTCGGCAGAAAGCGATGTCTGGCTGCTCAGACGCTCAGCCAGAGCATCGACATTGTTTTGATTATCGGAATATACCGTCTTGGCCACGGGGCCCCTTTCATATGCACACATATACGTCCATATGGTACAACGCACGAGCCTATCCACGCAAAACATCTGCGAGAGCGCCCTTGCACCACCTGTTCTCACAAGAAAAAAGACCGGGTCCGCTTGATTGCGGACCCGGTCTTTCCGAGTCAAATAGATGGGAGATTCAACCCGTCCGACCGACTAGGCCTTGGCGGCCTCGGCGTCGGCAGGAGCTTCAGCGGCAGCGGCGCGACCGTACTCGGCCTTGCCCATCTCGGACCACTCGGGCTCCTCATCAGGCATGGAGCCGGCCTCCTTGCCGAAGAACTCCTTGAGGCAGTTGACGGCGACGATGAGGCCCAGGACCATCAGCAGGACGGCGAAAACGAGCTGCAGGCCCTTGGTGGCGGCGACGGAAACGGCGGCCGTGGTGGCGGTAGCCGGGATGGTGCCGAAGAAACCGTAGGCCTGGACGGCGGTCATGCAGCCCATGGCGCTCTGGACCAGCGAGGTGAAGGTGCAGCAGAGCAGGAAGGCGACGGGCACGTAGAGCATCCAGCCCTTGCGGCCGGTGCACTTGCAGAACACGGCGAGGGTGATCATGGTCATACCGCCGAGCAGCTGGTTGGAAGCACCAAAGAGCGGCCAGATGTTGGCATAGCCACCAAAGGCAAGGGCGAGACCGGGAAGCAGGGTGACGACCGTGGCGAACCAGGGGTTGCCGAGAACCTTCATGTAGCCGGCCTTGGACTCGATGGCTAGGGCGTCGTTGGTCTGGGCAAAGAACTCGGAGAACGAGGTGCGGGCGATGCGGGCGACGGCGTCGAGCGAGGTCAGGGCCAGAGCGGAAACGTTCATGGTCATGAAGACGGTAGCGAGCGTACCGTCAACACCGAAGGCCTGCATACCGCGGGAGATGCCAGCGGCGAAGATCTGGAACGGGGTGGAAGCGACACCGGCGTTGAGGGCGCCAGTACCGGCGGTGTTCATATCGGAGAACATGATGCCGGCGACGATGATGGCAAGGATGCCGACGAAGGACTCGACGATCATGGCGCCATAACCGACCTTGACGGCGTCCTGCTCCTTCTCGACCTGCTTAGAAGAGGTGCCGGAAGAAACGAGGCTGTGGAAACCGGAGAGAGCACCACAAGCGACGGAGACAAACAGGACCGGGAACATCATGCCCGAGGCATTGCTAAAGCCGGTGAAGACCGGAGCGGTGATGGTGGCCTGACCGTTAACGCCCAGGACGACGATGCCGAGGACAGCGCAGGCGATCATGACGATCATCATGATGGAAGTGAGGTAGTCACGCGGGGTCTTGAGCATCTGGATGGGCATAGCGCCAGCGAAGACCAGGTAGACCATGACGACGGCGAACCACTGGAACTTATCCAGGTAGACCGGGAACTGCATACCGACGGCGAACATGAGAACCATGAGGACCACGCCGGTGACGAACTCGGCGGCACCGGTGAGGTTGAACTTCTTCTGGGCCCAACCAAAGGCGATAGCGACGAAGGTGAACAGGATGGAGATGGTGCCAGCGCAGCCAGCGGCATAGGACTTGGTGAAGTCGATGGCACCGGTAGCGGCGCCAGAAGCGTCAACGGCCGGGGTGAACATGAACGTCTTGCAGACCATGTCGGTGAAGGCGGCGATGACGATGATGCAGAACAGCCAGCAGAACAGCAGGAACAGGCGACGGCCGGTCTTGCCGATGTACTTCTCGATGAGCTGAGCGAGCGACTTGCCGTTGTTCTTCATCGAAGCGTACAGAGCACCAAAGTCGTGGACGGCGCCAAAGAAGATGCCGCCGACGAGGACCCAGAGCACGACGGGCAGCCAGCCAAAGGCCATGGCGACGATCGTACCCGTGACAGGGCCAGCACCGCAGATCGAGCTGAACTGGTGCGAGAACGCGGTAAAGGCGGAGACGGGCGAGAAGCTCTTGCCGTCCTTCATGCGCTTGGCCGGCGTGAGGGCCTCTTTGTCAACGCCCCACTTGTTGGCCAGCCAGCGGCCGTAGCCCAGATAGCCGCAGGCGAGCACCGCCGCGGCCACAACCATGAGCAAAACTCCGTTCATTACATTTCCTCCTCTAAAAAGAACTTCCTAGACATAAAAAATGAGGGCCGTCGGTTGCGCTCGACGGCCCTCATCTTCATCAGCCGCCCGTTATCGTACGGGCTAGCTGTATGTGCTAACCCGCATCAGATAATTACTACGCTGATAATGTTTAGCTGATGCGTGAACATGTCTAAAAAATCCTCTTCAATCATGATGCGAACGATCCGTGCGTGTTCACATCCCCCAGTGGTTGAAAAAGGAGTATGAAACTTTAGTTACCTAAAGTCAACGCAAATTTGTAATGAATTTTCAACTATTTTTGAATTTCTCGGTATAAAACGCCATTGACCTCGGACTTTACCCAACAAAAGTTTTTGCATGAGAGATGCCCCTCGGGAGCGGGCGGGCGTATACAAGGTTTCCTGCTCTACAGTCCTGCTCGCACGGAGAACACATTAAGTGCTCTCCGGCTCGTGCGGAACTCGCGATAAACCTTGTATACGCCCGCCCGCTCCCGAGGGGCTCCCATCCCAAATGCGGAGCAAAGCTCCGCATGCCATCTTTTCTTTCAGCTAAAGCACGCCGGAAATTCGACGCTGGCTTGTTAACCTTGCTGGACGTTGTCGACGCCGATCCAGCTCAGAAGCTATATCGATACAGAAAGGTC
>CALEXE010000109.1:0-31885 GCA_937925265.1 uncultured Collinsella sp.
GCCGGGCTCCCCTATTGGGGAAGCCCGGCAGTGCGTGTTGAAACCGTGAAGAGGCGTCCTTTCCAACGTATAGGAGACACCACCCCTAGCAATAACTAGCTATTAAGTTTGTTAATGTCGTCGTCGGTGATGGTGCCTTCCTGGCTGGACGATTTGTCCTCGGAGGATGCGGTCTCATTGTTGGAATCGGAGGACTCGCTGCCGGAAGACGTGGTCTCACTGGACTCAGAGTCACCCGGCTGCACGTTAGCGCCCGAAACCGTCTTAGTGGTGAGGTCGTAGGGCATCCTGCCATACCAGACAGAGTGGACCGCCTCGAGCGTGCCGTCGGCCGTAATACCGTCGAGGGCATCGCTCACGGCACGGCATAGCTCGTCGTTGGCCGCGAGGCCCGCGACGCTGAGCGTCGAGGGCGTCTCGAGCGCGCCGACGTAAGAGATCTGGCTCATCAGGCGCGCAAGGTAGCCGCCGGCCGTGGAGTCGCAGATTACATAGTCGACCTCGCCGGACTCGAGTGCCTCAAAGCACTCGTTGATGTTGGAGTAAGTCTTTTGGTTGGCGGCGATGCTCTGCTTAGCAAGCGCCTCCTGCGAGGCCGAGGACATCTGGACACCCAGAGTAGACGTGTTAAGGGTATCGGTGGAAACGCTTAGCGACCCACCATCGCTGGTTTTACCGAACACGGAAGCGGCATCGTACAGGCAGGTGCCGAGCGAGCTAACGTCCCCGTCCGTGGAGTTGATCTCGCCGATAAAGATATCAGCCTTTTTGTCGCCGAGCGCGGAACCTGCCGAGGACGCATCGACAAAGGCGACCTTAAGGCCCATACGGCTTGCAAGGGCGCGGGCAGCATCGACCGCGTAGCCCGTGAGGTTACCATCGGCGCCCTGCATGGCCTGCGGGGCATCGGAGGTATCGAGGGCAACCGTCAGGGTACCGGGAGTGACCAGGTCATCGTCCGACACCGTAGGGGTAACGGTCTCGCGCTCGATCTGGTCAATCGTGGGCGTCGTGAACGTGGACAGCGGGTTGAACGCGCATCCGCTCAAGCCCAATACGGCAATGACCGCCGCGGTCCCAGCACCTAACCGAGCCGCGTGCATCAAGCTGCCCCTCACCATGTCCACTACCCTGCCTTCTGTGTCGTATACAATCCGTGCGTTGCGCGGAATATCAGGTTGTTCCCACCAGCTGACCTGGTATTTGACCCCACACTTGCGCACCGGGGTGTTTGCTCGGGAGGCCGCAGCCACCTTCACGACTGGCCCGCTCGCCCGCGAGGCGGTATTGCCCCAAAGAAAGTAGAACGGACGGTGCGGCTTACATCTAGGACGCGCCATGATTGCGCCGCGCGCACGCGGTCGCTTACGTGGATCCCTTTGACCGCGTCTGTCTTGGACTAGGACGGGCATTTCGTCCGTCCGCAACCACAGCCTGGTAGGAACGTAGCGCATTATAGCTAAGTTCAAGCTAAAGTTTAAGGTTAGGGGCGTCATTCGCATCGCGAGTACAGATTTCGCAGGTCAGGACGGGCCGCACGCGCCATCTTCACTGCCACAAAACCACCCCTACCAAACACGTGCGATAGCAAGGCCATCGACTGCCGCAGCGCCGGCACGCTTGAGCTCCGCCGAGGCTGCTGCCATGGTCGCGCCCGTGGTGATAACGTCATCGATAAGCAGTAAGCGGCGGCCGTGCACGTCCTCAACCGTCTCGTACATGCCTTGGGCACGCTCGCGACGCTCCTCACGACCGAGTTCGCGCTGGTCGCCATGCCCGTACTTGACGAGGGCATCGAGCAGGGGAACACCCGACAGCTCGCAAAATGGGCGCGCAATGGCCTCCATATGATCAAAGCCACGCCGCCGAAACGCTGCCGCCGTCGCAGGCACAAACACCACCGCATCCGCACCGGACAGCACACCTCCGTAGCGATCGGGCGCTACGACCTGGGCATGCAGGGCGGTGTCGTAGAGCAGCTCCGCCAGATACGGCGCCAGGCGTCGCTCGCCCGCGTCCTTGTACGCTTTAATGATGCGCGGCAGCGGATGCGCATAGACGGAGCACGCCAGACAGCGGTCGAGCGCCTCCGCCATTGCCGAGGACGTGCCCTCGACCGAACACTCAGTGCACAGCAAATCCCCAAACGGGGCGCCGCATCGGGTACAGCTATGACGTGGGTCGATGAGCGTGAGCGCAGCCAGGCAGTCTTGGCAAATAAGCGTACCGGCGCGCTCGCAGCCGGCACATCGTGTTGGCGACAACGCCTCAAGCGCCTCGTGCGCCGCCTGCTCGGCAAACGATAGCGATTCGTCCGCAAACGGTAGGATGCCGGCACCTTGCAGACGGCTCAATATGTTCAGATGGCTCTTCAAGACACAACCCTCCCTACGTTCGGTCGCAGGGAGGGTTGTTGATTCAGCGCTATGATACCCCGATGCGCTCGGGGCAAGGCGAGCAAAATCCGCTCGCGGGCGTTATTCGCCGGCGGGCGGTTGTGGTGCAGACGAAGACGGGGTCGAGCCCTCGCCACCATCCTGGCGCGGCTTGCGGGAACGGCGACGGCGACGGCGCTTTTGGCCCTGGTCGGCCGAGCCCTCGCCACCGCGATCCTCGCGCGGCTCGCGCTCGTCGCGAGCGGCGCCACGCGAAGCCTTGGCAGCCGCTCCCCCGCCATCTCCGGGACGACGGCGCGTGACCTTGACCTCGCCATCCGAGACCTGATCGGCAACGGAGGGCACTGAGGGCTTCTGCTGCGCGCCCGAGGAATGGCGACGGCGCGGACGCGGCGCGCGCTCATCCTCGCCACGTGACTTGCCGCCCTTGTCGGCAGACGCATCGGAGGCCGAGGCGCCCTTGGAAGCGGCACCAGCCTCGCGAGCAGCTGCGGCGCGGAAGGCGTCCTCGCGCTCCTCGCTCGACAGATGACGGCGGCGGCGACGTGTGGGGTTCATGCCACCGCCGCGATTCTGCTGCTGGGGTTGCTGAACCTCGCGCTCGCGAGAGGCGTTCTTGCCCGCGGCTGCAGCCTCGGCAGCATCGCCCGAGCCCGCGCGCTTGCGACGACGACGGCCACCGGCGGCCTCCTCGGCCTCAGGCGTTGCGGCATTGCCACGGCCCTTTCCGCGGCCACGGCCCTCGCCCTGCCCCTGACCGGCGCGAGCATCGGAATCGGCATCGCGACGACGGCGCTTGGGCATCGACGTACCGGCCAGACGGTCGGCGCTCGACAGGCCATCGCCCACGTCGACGCCGTTCTCGCGGTCGAGCTCCATGAGCGCCAGGCGCATCTCGGGCGACTCGATGCGCTCGAGCACGTCGCGCGTCACGCAGTCGGGGCGGCAGTTGCAGCCCTGCTCGGCGGCCTTCTTTTTGCAGCCCTCCGAGCAGGTCATATCGGCCAGGTTGACCTTAAAGACCTTGCCGTTCTCCAGGCGCAGCACCAGCTGCTCACGCGGCGTGTCATATTCCTGAATACGCGCCTTGCCGAGCGGCGTATCGATGAGCGTCTTCTTTTTGGGCGCACGGCTCTTAAAGTCCTTGTACGCTTCGAACTCATAGCGCAGGCAGCACATCAGGCGGCCGCAAACGCCGCTGATCTTGGAGGAATTGAGCGGCAGGTCCTGCTCTTTTGCCATGCGGATCGAGACGGGCTCAAACTGTCCGCCAAAGCGCGTGCAACAGAGCTCCTGGCCGCACTGGGCATAGCCGCCCACCAGGCGAGTCTCGTCGCGCACGCCGATCTGGCGCATGTCGACGCGAATGTGCAGCGTCGAGGACAGATCCTTGACGAGCTGGCGAAAATCGACGCGCTCCTCGGCGGCAAAGTAGAACACGGCCTTCTCGCCGCCAAACAGGTACTCGACGCCGACCGGCTTCATCTCGAGGTCGAGCTCTTTGACCAGACGGCGGAAATCGACCATGGCCTCGTCACCCTGGATGGCCAGGTCGTCGGCAAGCTGCAGGTCGATGTCGCTCGCCACACGCAGCACGGGCTTGAGCGGCTGACCGATCTCGTCTTGCGGTACCTCGAAGGGATCAGCCGTGACCAGGCCGATCTCGGTTCCGCGCTCGGTGGAGCAAATAGCGTAATCTGCCTCGAGGATATCCAGGTCCTGCGGGTCAAACCACAGGTCGCGCGAGGCGTAGGTAAACTTAACGGGTACGACTAACGGCATTTCAGTGCCTTCCTGATATCGAACAGCATGACCTCGATGGCCAGCTGGGGAGTAACGTTTCTGGCGATGTTGCGCTCGGCGGTCGCGACCGCCTCGAGCGCCTGGGTGGCACCCGCAACATTGGTCGCGGCGGCAAGCCGACCGATCGTGTCGCGCACGTCCTCGTTCACCACGTCGGCTGCCTCGTCCTGAAGTGTCAGCAGCACGTCGCGCATGAGCGTCCGCGCGCTCGCCAGCGCTTCCATGATACCCGAACGCTCGCGCGCGTTGAGTTCGCGCTTGTTGCGGTCCTCAAGCTGCTTCAATGCTCCACGCGACAGGTAGTCGGCGTTTTGCTCGAGTACCTTTTCCTGCGTGGACTTGACCTCGGCAAGCGGCGCCTTGACGGCGACGATGAGCGACTTGGCGCGACTGAGCACGTCGGCCTCGTCGGCGGCAATGAGTGAGTCGATGGCACGGACCATCTGACGGCGGGCGTCCTGGCGCTCGGCGCTCTTAAGAAACTCGATGCCGCGTGTGGGGCTTCCCGCCACGGCGACCGCCATGCGGCAACGCGCAGGGTCCTGACCGGTGGCGCGGCTCACGGCCTGCGCGGCGACGGCGGGCGATACCAGCCGAAACGGCACACACTGGCAACGACTCACGATAGTGGGCAGCATCACGTCGGCCGAGGTGCCCAGCAAGATAAACATAACGCCCTCGGGCGGCTCCTCGAGCGTTTTGAGCAGTGCGTTGGCGGTGTTGGCACGCAGTTGCTCGGCACGGTCGATGATGTAGACCTTGGCCTTGGCACGGATGGGCGCCAGTGGCACGTCATCGAGCAGCTCGCGGGTCTGGGCAATGAGGTAACCCGTGGCGCTCTCGGGCGTGTAATAGTGCACGTCGGGGTGCGTATGGCGGGCGACGCGCACGCAGCTATCGCATGAGCCGCAGCCATTCTGCTCGCACAGGAAGGCTTGGGCGAGCGCCCACGCGGCGTCGAGCTTGCCCGCGCCGGGAGCGCCCAAAAACAGGTAGGCGTGCGATGCGCGACCGCTAGCGACGGCATTGGTCAAAAAGTCACGCACGCGCTCTTGGGTGTCGAGCTTGGCCAGCAGGCTTGCCTGAGCGGGGGCCATGTTACTCGGCCTCCTTGGCAAGCGCGGCGGCGACGGCTTCCTGCGGAATGTCGAGACCGTACGCGCGAACCTGCTCGACCGTCTTCTCGAAGACTTCCTCGACGGTCGTAGTGGCGTCGATGAGCTTTACGCGGTCTGGCTCCTCGGCAGCAATTGCGCAAAACCCCTCGTAGACACGCTCCTGGAATGCCATGCCCTTAGCCTCCATGCGATCTGCCGCGCCACGGGCTGCCATGCGTAGCGCCGCCTGCTCGGGCGTGATGTGGTAGACGAGTGTGAGCGCCGGGTGCGTTCCCGCGACGGCCAGGTTGTTGGCGTCGCGCACCATCTGGCGATCGAGGCCGTCGGCAAACGCCTGGTAGCAGGTCGTGGAATCGTAGAAGCGATCGCACAGGACCACCTTGCCGGCCGCAAGGGCGGGGGCTATGACCTCGTGCACCAACTGGGCACGCGCAGCCTCGTAGAGCAACAGCTCGCAGGTATCGCCCATCGCCGTGTTGGCGGGGTCGAGCAGCAGGGCGCGAATCTTTTCGCTGATGGCAGTGCCACCCGGCTCGCGCAGAGTTACGACCTGATAGCCAGCGAGTTCGAGCGCGCGGGCAAGCAGGCGCGCCTGCGTGGACTTGCCGGCACCGTCGACGCCCTCGAGCGTGATAAAGCTATGTTGAGCAGGCTCAAAAGCCATGGGCGCAGCCCCTTCCTACAAGGCGCGTAAATGCAGATATATCAACCAAGCCATGATACCCCAGGGACAGGCGCGCCCCAACGATTAGCCGGCAGTTAGGGACGTTCCTAAACTGCCGGCAGATAAGGAACGTCCCTAACTGCCGGCTTCTTGGGGCAGTGGGTATAATCGTCGTATTGCATTGAAATGTGGCGAAAGGAGTGGCAATGTCTCGGTATTGCGCCTCGTGCGGCAAGCTTCTTGCAGATGATGCCAAGTTCTGCACCTCATGCGGTGCACCCGTTGAGCAAACAGCCGCAAGCGATAGCCAGCCCGCTTTTGAGCAGACCGGCTCCCTTGATACGCCGCAAGCCAAGGCGGATGACTCCCTCGCCTATAGCCCCGACCCTGCCGCAAGGACCGAGGCCGTCGAGACCACGCAGCGCATACCCGTCGCGAGCGGCTCGCCCCAACAGCAGCCGGCTCCCGCATACGCGCCCGCTTCGCCACAGACCCCCGCTCCCAAAAAGAGCGGCACCGGGCCGCTTATCGCCGTTATTGTTGTGCTGGTGGCGATCATCATCGCCCTGGTCGTTTTCTTTGTGATCAAGCCTTTCGACAACGCCGCCACGCAGACGACTGCCGCGGTAGCTAAGCTGCACCATGACGTCGACGACGATGACCTAAAGCCTCTCGGCGATCCCAACAGCCTGTACGACGATGATGACGATGACGACGAGGATGGCGGCGAAGCAACGCTCTCCGAGCAGAACCTCTACCGTCGCCTGAGCGAATACTACGACCTGCTCGAAGATCTCGACAGCCAGGTCCGTGGCTGCGCGCAGAACTTCAACGGCAACTATCTGGAAGAGGATCGAACCACCCGTCAAAATCTCGCCGACGTCGCCGAGCGCACGGAGGACACCATCGAGCAGTATTACGACATCGTCGAGGACCTGGACGTCCCGACGAGCTCCAAGAACTACAGCTCCTGGAAGGACATCATCGCCCTGTACGACGACCTGGATCACCGCATTGACGCAATCTGTGATGCCTGGGAGATCAGCCTGAAATACGCCAAGCCTGCGGACCACAAGAATGAGATCGTGGCGCCGCTGTCGCGCGACAACGTGGCGGGTACCAATGACAATAAGTACCGCCTAGACTTTGAGGAGCGCTATCCCGGCGCCAAACCCGTCGAGGTGAACTAGCGCTTTGTCGTTCCCGAGCCGGCAGTTAGAGACGTTCCTAAACTGCCGGCAGAAAAGGAACGTCCCTAACTGCCGGTCAAAAAAACGAGCGAGGATCGTGGGGTCCTCGCTCGTTTTTTAGGCAATGTTTCGACCGCGCCGTTACTTGTCGGAGGCTGCTTTCTTGGCAGTCGACTTCTTCGCGGTCGTCTTCTTGGCGGCAGTGGCTTTCTTAGCCGTCGTCTTCTTGGCTGCCGTGGTCTTCTTCGCCGCGCTCGTCTTGGTCGTAGTCTTGCGGCCGCGGGCGGGCTTCTTCTCCTTGGTCGGGCAGTCCATGTTGACGCAGATACGCCACGGACCGCGCGCCGTGTTAACCACCACGATGGGGGCGCCGCACTCGGGACAGGTCTCGCCCGTCGCCTCGAGCTTGCCACGCGCCGGCAGCGGATAGCTCACGCCGCAGTCATCGTAGTTGGTGCAGCGGATAAAGCGCTTGCCGCTCTTCTCGCTCTTGTGCGCAATCAGGTCGCCATGGCGTCCAGCCTCGGCGCACACCTTGCACTCGCCCACTTTAAGGTCGGGCTCGTAGTTGGTGGGGCACGTGGGGTTCACGCAAATCTCAAAGGCCTTCTGGCGGAACGGCTGGCACTTGATGCGCGGCGCGCCACACTCGGGGCACACGGCGGCCTCGCCCTCGAGCGGGCTCACCTTGACGCCGCTCGGCACCGGATAGGTCACGTCGCAGTCGGGCCAGCCCATGCAACCGATAAAGCTGCCGCGGGTCTTGGCGCTCGTCTTCATAACCAGGTCCTTGCCGCACTTGGGGCAGGCGCCCACGCGCGCATCGGCCGTAACGGCGTCGCTGATGGCGTCGCCGAGCTCCTGCGTATGCTTGAGCAGCTCGTCGAGCACGCCGGCCAGCAGCGCACGCGAGTGCGTCACGACATGCTCTTCGGTGTCCTCGCCGCGCTCGACGCGAGTCATGTCGCCGTCGAGCTCGCTGGTCATATCGGGGCTCGTGATGCGCGGGGCAAACTGCGTCAGCGCGTCGATGATGGCGATGCCCAGCTGGCTCGGCTCAACGGGATCGTTTTTGAGGTAGCGCACGGCGTACAGGCGCTCGATGATGCTCGCGCGCGTGGACTTGGTGCCCAGGCCGCGCTTTTCCATCTCCTGCACGAGCTTGCCCTGGCTGTAGCGCGCGGGCGGCTCGGTCTGCTTGGCCTCGAGCTTAATGTCGAACACGTCGACCGTATCGCCCTGCTCCAGCGGCGGCATCTGCTCGTCGCGCTTAAGGCCGTACGGGTACGCCTCGCGGAAGCCCGGGGTCACGAGCACGTCGCCCGAGGCCACGAACGGCTCGCCGTTGACGTCGAGCTCGAGCTTGGTGTTCTCGATGGTCGCAGGACCCATAAGCGTCGCCAGGAAGCGGCGGGCGATGAGATCGTAGAGCTTGCGCTGGCCGCCATCGAGCGTGGACGGATCGCCCTCGCCCGTGGGATAGATAGGCGGGTGGTCGGTGGTCTCGACCTTGCCGCGCGTGGGCTTCATGGGACCGGCGAGCACCTTTTTGCACACGGGCGCCAGCGCCGGGTTAATCTTTGCCAGGTCGCTCACCACGGTGCCCAGATCGAGCGTCGCAGGGTACACGGTATTGTCGACACGCGGGTAGCTGATGAGACCGGCCATGTAGAGGGACTCGGCGATGCGCATGGTACGCGCAGGCGAGATGCCCTCGGCCGCGGCGGCAGCCTGCAGCGAGGTCGTCGCAAACGGCGTGGGCGGCTGCTGCTTACGCGAGCGCTTGGTCACCGCGGCGACGGTTGCCGTCGTAGCGCCGTCAACGTGACCGTACGCCGTCTCAGCAGCATCCTTGTCGGTAAAGCGCGCCGTCTTGTGCGCGATCTTAAAGCGATCGTCCTCGGCAGCGCCTTGCGCGGCGCCCATGCCGCGAATCTGCCAATAGTCCTCGGGCACAAACGCCATGCGCTCGCGCTCGCGCTCGACCACCAGGGCAAGCGTCGGCGTCTGCACGCGGCCGGCGGAACGCACGTTGCCAAAGCCGCCAAACTTGGCGAGCGTCAGGTAGCGCGTGAGCACCGCACCCCAAATGAGGTCGATGTGCTGGCGGCTCTCGCCGGCGTCGGCCAGATTCTGGTCGAGCGAGACAAGATTATCGAAGGCCTGCGTAATCTCGGCCTTGGTAAACGAAGAATACTGGGCGCGGGCGACCGGCAAGTCGGGCGCCACCTCGCGCACCTTGTTGAGGGCGTCCGAACCGATCAGCTCGCCCTCGCGATCGAAGTCCGTGGCGATGATGACACTGTCGGACTTTTTGGCGAGGTTCTTGAGCGAGCGGATGAGTTCCTTCTCGGCCGGCAGCTTAATGACGGGTGCCCAGGTGAGATAGGGCAGACTCTCGAGCTTCCAGCCCTTGATGGAGATGCCGTCGGCAAGAAACGGCTTGCGCTTGGTGTCGTACGGCGGGCGGGCCAAGCCATCGGGCATATCGGCCGGCAGCATCTCACCGTCCTCCGTGACCGAATACCAGCCCAGCTTTTTATCGAACAGCACGCTGTCGCAAAAATCGGGCGCAAGGATGTGACCGGCAAGGCCGATCGTCACGCACTCCTCGCCCTTCCACTCAAAACGGTAGATGGCGGTGTTGTACACCTTGTCCTTTTTGGGCTTGCCCGTGGACAGACGCTCGGCAATCTGACGCGCGGCGTCGTTTTTCTCGGCGATGATGAGCTTCAAAAGAGGCTCCTATCTCGTATCTCTGCGGCTACGCCCGCCCGTATGGCGGCCGACTTACGCCCTTGCTTGCTCAATCTGCCCGATGAGCCAATCGCACCAGGCATCCATGCCCTCGCCCTTGCGCGCGCTCACGGCAAACCGCGGCGCCTGCGGATTGAGGTCATCGAGTGTCTTAGTATACCTATCCATGTCAAAATCGAAAGCCGGAGCCACGTCGACCTTGTTGAGCAGCTGCGCGCCGGCGTGTTGGAAGATGCCCGGGTACTTGATGGGCTTGTCGTCGCCCTCGGGCACCGAGAGAATCATGATGGACAGGTTCTCGCCCAGGTCAAAGTCGACCGGGCAGACCAGGTTGCCCACGTTTTCGATAAAGATGACGTCGATGTTCTCCAGACCCACAGCCTGGTCGAAGGCGTCGACGGCCTCCATGATCATGTTGCCCTCGAGGTGGCACAGGCCGCCCGTGTTGATCTGGATGGCGGGCATGCCGGCTTCCTTCATGGTGATGGCATCGACATCCGAGGCGATATCGCCCTCGATGACGGCACAGCGCAGGCCGGCTTTGTCACGCAGGCGCTCGTTGGTGCCCAGAATCGTGGTGGTCTTACCCGAGCCGGGGCTCGACAGCACATTGATCACGTAGGTGCCTGCCTCATTAAATCGCTGACGCAGCTGATCTGCCAGGCGCTCGTTGCGCGACAGGATCGGCGACGCGATATCAATCGTTTTCTCGGCCATACTTAGCGCTCCTTACTTTGGCCCCTTTATACCCCATCATTAGATGGCTAGCGGGCTAATCGTCGGGGGTTTCGATTTCGATACTTGCGATATCGAGCTCGCGGCCGTGCAGCAGGCGCACGTTGGCGCCGCCACACTGGGGGCAGCGACAATGGAAACGGTCGTGCTCAAAGACCTCGCCGCAGTCCAGGCACTCGCTTTGTGGATGGACCTCCTCCACGGCAAGCTCGCAGCCGCGCGTGAGCGGGTCCTCATCGCGAAACGTCTCCCACGCAAAGTCGAGTGCCTCGCGCACGACCTCGGTCATATCCCCGATACGAAGCGTTACCAAAACGGCGCGCGAGGCCCCCGCCCCACGCGCCGCGCGAATCACTGTATCGAGTATGCCGTTGACAATGCCAACCTCGTGCATACCGATTTACTCCTCGTCGTCCTCGTCGTCCGAGAACAGGTCCAGACGGCTCACGAACAGGCCCTCCTTGCCCTCGCGCGCGGTAATGACCACGCGAGCGATGGCGAGCGAAATCTCGTAGAGCGAGAGCAGGGCGCCATACATGAGACCCAGCGTAACGGGCGAGCCGTCGGGCGTAATCACAGCCGAACCCACGAGCAGGCCTACGTACACGTAGCGCCAGGCGCTGCGGAAGGCCGCATAGGACACGATGTGGAAAACGGACAGGTAGAAGATGATGAGCGGCAGCTCAAACGCCACACCAAAGCCGATCATAAAGAGCAGCTCCATGTTGACGTAGTTCTCCAGATCGGGCAACGCCGTAGCGACAGCCGAGGTCTCGCCGATGAGCCACTCAAAGCCCGCCGGGATGATGATGAAGTAGCAGAAGATGGCACCCAGGAAGAACAGCACCGTCGAGGCGAGCACCGTGGGCACAACCCACTTGCGCTCGTTGGGGCGCAGTGCCGGCAGGAAAAATGCCAGAATCTGCCAGATGATCATGGGCGTGCACATGACCACGGCCATCTTGATGGCAAGCGAGAAGCGCAGGCCAAAGCCGCCGAGCGTGGTGGTGATGTAAAACTTACCGTCCGGCACAAAGGAGCGGATGGGGTCCTCAAGAATATCGAGCACCACGGGCGTGGCAAAGTACAGCACGATGGCGGCGGCAAACACCGAAACGACCACGATGGTCAGGCGGCGACGGAGCTCTCCCAGGTGATCGAAGAGCGGCATGCGCGCAGGTCCGATCGGCATTACTCATCGCCTCCCTTCGGGGCGTCGGCGGCAGCAGCCTCGGCATCGTCCTCGACCTCGAGCTCGCGAGCGAGCTGGTCGACGACGGCCTTGCGCTTGCGGGGACGACGGGCGTAGAGGTCAGCCGTCGTGGGCTCTGCCGGCTCGGGCTTGGGCTCTGCAGCAGGCTCGGGCTCGACGGCAGCAGCAGGCTCTGTACCCTCGGCCTCATCAACAGCGCCTTCGCCCTCAGCAGCGCCCTCGCTTGCGGCCTTCTCGGCAGCAAGACGGGCGCGACGCTCGGCAAAGGTCTCCTTCTTGGCGGGCGCTGCCGTCTCGGCGGCATCCTCGTCCGCATCGGAATCGTCGTCGGTCGCAGCAGTCTTCTTGGGCTTGACCGGGGCCGACGCGGCCTCGCTCACCGGATCGATAATCTCGGACTGAACAACGGCCGTCATCTTTTCCTGCGTCTCGCGGAACTGACGGATAGCACGGCCGATCGTGCGGCCCATCTGCGGGAGCTTATCCGGGCCAAACAGCAAAAAGCCGAAGACCACGATGATCGCGAGCTCACCCTCTCCAATACCAAACACACATACCTCCAAGGCTCGATGTGAGTCGAGCCCGCACCGCGCCATTCGGCCGGAACTCGTCTATTCATTCGGTCAAGTATAGCGCCCGGACGCCAAAACGTCCGAGCGCATCACAAACATATGCCAAACGGCACGCCCTTTTGGGGGCAAAGATTATGCAGCGGTGATCGAAATCTCCTGGTCGACGCCCAACAGCTGAACCACGCGCATCACCGGGGGCTGCACGTTGACGCAGCTAAAACGCTTACCATGATCAGCTGCGTGGTGTGCGGCGCCCACAAGCACGCCAATGCCCGTCGAATCGATGTAGCTCACCTGGGCAAAATCGAGCTCAACGGCCTCAGTGGGCTGCTCGAGCGCCAGGTCGATGGCATTGCGCAGGCTATCGGCGTTAGAGATATCGATCTCACCGGTCACCTTAATGGTGTAGAGCTCTGGCGTGGGGTTGGTGGAAATACCCAAATCCATGTATACGCTCCTTTACGTATCGAAAGTGCGGATAGTACTAGGCGCGGACTTGCGGGGTCCTACGCGTTAGGCGCGCTCGGAACGCGCAAGCTCGGCAGCGACGAGCTTGACGGCCAGCACCAGCACATCGAGCGCAGCCTCCAGGTCCTCGACCGTGGGATAGCTCGGCGCGATGCGGATGTTGGTGTCGCGCGGATCCTTGCCATAAGGCCAGGTGGCACCAGCCGGCGTGAGCTTGACGCCCAGGTCGGCACAAAGCGCGGCGACCTTCTGGGCCGAGCCCTCGGGGCCATCGAAACTCACAAAGTAGCCGCCATGGGGATGAGTCCAAGTGGCGCAACCCGTGTTACCCAAGCCCTCGGTGAGTTTACGCTCAACGGCCTCAAAGCGCGGGCGCAGGAACTCGGCATGCTTTTTCATGTGCTCCTTGACCGCCTCGATGGTGGGAAGGAAACGCACGTGACGCAGCTGGTTGAGCTTATCGGCGCTAATAAGACCGGCCTTCAGGCGCTTGGAGAACTCGGCGATGACCGCGGGGCTCGCACCGATAAAGCCGATGCCGGCGCCCGGGAAGGTGATCTTGGACGTCGAGGCAAAGGCCACCACGCGATCCTCGGTGCCCGCCGCGCGAGCGAGGTCAAAGATATTTGCGAGCTCGTCGGTCTCGTCGTACAGGTCGTGCACGCAGTAAGCGTTGTCCCAGAAGATGCGGAAATCGGGCGCGGCCGTGGGCATCTCGACCAAGCGGCGCACAGTGTCCTCGCTAAAGGTGATGCCCGTGGGGTTGGAATACTTGGGCACGCACCAGATACCCTTGATGGAATCGTCGGCGGCAACCAGGCACTCGATCTCGTCCATGTCGGGGCCGTTGTCGGTCATCGCGACGGGGACGTTCTCGATGCCCAGATCGGCGGTGATGCCAAAGTGGCGATCGTAGCCGGGAACAGGGCACAGGAACTTGACCTTCTTGCCGTCGTGCGCTGCCTCGTAAGCCTCCCAAGGGTCGCTGCCGCACGAGCCGCAACGCCAGAACATACCGGCGATATCGTGCTCGATCAGCAGGCTCGATGAGCCCAGTACGAGCGTCTGCTCGGCAGGACAACCCAGGAACTCCCCCGCCAGCTTGCGTGCCGAGGGAATGCCCTCAAAGCAGCCGTAGTTGGAGCAGTCGACGTTGCCGTCATGCAGATCGGCATCGGCATTGAGGATATCGAGCATGGGTCGAGAGATGTCCACCTGGGAGGGCGACGGCTTGCCGCGGGCCATGTCGAGCGCCAGGCCCTTGGCCTTGACCTCGGCGACCTCGGCTTTGAGCGCCTCGATGGCGGCATCGAGTTCGGTGGTTTCCATCTTCTGGTAGATCGTCTGCATGGGGTGCGACCTTTCGCGAAGCGGTATGTTGCAGTTCGTCTAAGTATAGACCGCCATCGTCGCAACGTTATGAAGCCGTGATAGATTAAGTTCATCGCAATCAATTACGAATCGCCGCGCATGCCGGCGTGGGGCGCCCAAGGAGGCACTATGGAGTACGGATCGTTTCAGGCCGAGGAATTCGGCGACTTGCAGCGCCTGGTCGACGGACTGTTTTACGACCGCCACGCCATCGACCGCCTGGATCTGATCGTACAGGCCGAAATCTTGGACCTGGCGCCCGACCTCATGGAGATCGTGAATCTTTTGCCGCCCGGCTACTACGACCGCCAGTCACTTTGCGACCAGCTCAACTCCGCCTTGGCCGCCCACGGCTGGGGCGCCGTCTACGGAACGGTGGAATAAGCCTCGAGGCCGGCGATTTGGCCCGCTTCCCGACCTTGGCGAGGCTTGTTTTAGGGCTTGTGGCCAAAAAAGGGCAAATATGAGTACTGTTACCTTTTTAGTAGCAGCGATTCTTGGTCGAAATCGGCAAAACTCGACTTGAAACTTCCTAATCACCGTCAGCTAGCGCCAAATTGGAAGTCGATGGTCACTCATTAACGTACAGTTCTTATAACTTTGTTCATTAATTTCCACACCTAAAATGATACGCCGTTTGTGACAGTACTCACAAACGGCGTTTTTTGACCACTGGCTTGTCTGGCAGGCGGCAAGCACCGCCCGAATCCGCATTTTGAACGCGCCCGAATCGGTTCTGGAGCCGGTTTTCGCGCTCTTACTCGTCTTTGGGCGAGGGATGCTTGCAGACCACGCTCATGTAGATCATGCCGAACACGGCTGCGGTGACCGAACCGGCGAGAATAGCGGCCTTGGCTGCAAGAACCTCAAACTGGGCCGTCGGGAAGGCAAGGCCGCTGATGAGAATCGACATGGTAAAGCCGATACCGCCCAGAATGCCCACGCCGGCAATCATGTGCCAGTTGACATTGTGCGGCAGCTCGCAGGCCTTAAGCTTAACCAGGGCAAACGTCATACCAAAGATGCCGATCGGCTTGCCCAGCAGCATGCCAAAGTACACGCCGAGCGTCACCGGATCGGTGAGCAGCGTGCTCATGTCCACGCCCACTAAGCGAACCTGAGCGTTTACGAACGCAAAGATCGGCAGGATCACAAAGTTGACCGGCGTGGAGATCAGACGCTCCATGCGGATAAGCGGCGGGGTCACGCGGTGCATGACGCGCTCGACCTTGGTAGTCGAGACGGTAAAGTCATGCTGGCCCAGGATGTGTGCCTCGTCGTCGTAGCGGTCATCGAGCAGCGGCAGGCACTCGCCCAGCCAATCGGTGAGGCTATCGAGCTTAACGCCGCACTTGGCCGGAATGGTGAAGGCCAGGATGACGCCGGCAAGCGTGGCATGTACGCCGCTCTTGAACATGCAGAACCACAACAGCAGGCCCAGCACCGAGTACGGGGCAAGGCGGTAATGCTGCGTCTTGTTGAGCCACACGAGCGCGCAGGTCACAAGCGCGGCGGCGCCCAACCAAAACGGATTGGGGCTCTGACCGTAGAAAATGGCGATGGCGGCGATGGAGATCAGGTCGTCGGCGATAGCGAGCGTCGAGAAGAACACGCGCACGCCGTTGGGCACGCGATTGCCCAAAAGCGACAGTACGCCCAGCGCAAAGGCAATATCGGTTGCCATGGGGATGGCCCAACCGTTACGGGCACCGGCATGGTTAAAGATCAGGTAGATGCAGGCGGGAACGACGACACCGCCCACGGCCGCCAGCATGGGAAGCATGGCCTGACGCGGATTCTTGAGCTCACCGACCGTCATCTCGTACTTAAGCTCGATGCCCACCAACAAAAAGAAGATCGCCATGAGGAAGTCGTTGACGAAAAGCTCAACGGTGAGACCAGCCGTAAGGTTGCCCAGACCCACATACAGCGGGGTTTCCAAAAAGTGATGGATGGCCTCGTAGGCATCGGTGTTGGCGCAGATAACGGCGGCGATAGCGGCGAAGACCATGACGGCGGCGGAAATCGTGCCGTTCTCGGCGATGCGCTCCCAAATGTCGTGACGTTCAAAGCGCTTGCGCTCACGAACGTTGAACAGCTGCTCAGTTGCTGCCATGGGCGGCTCCTTTCACGGGAAAGTTCCCGTCTTAAAAAAGCACGGCCCGCCCAAGTGGCGGCGCCGCGCTCTAACGTATTACGCTTGCATCTAGCCTACCCTGCACGACAAGCACGCAGGCGTGGCCGAAAAGCGGAACCACAGGTTGAACATTATTTGCTCAGCGGCACGGGCACACCTGTCCGAGAGACGACGCGGCGACGTGCACAAAAAAACGACCGGAGCGCGGGGCGTCCGCGATCCGGTCGTGGCGTTCGGTCAACTAAACCTAGCAGGCGGCCATGATGGGGGCAGCGACCTGCTTCTTACGGGAGAGGACGCCCGGCATCCAGACGCCGTCGTGCTCGTCGGCAATGCCCAGGCCCTTCTGAGCGGCCTCGGTCTCGCCCTCGAGCAGGACCTGCGAGCCCTCCTCCATGATGTCGGTGATGCACAGGACGATGCCGTCGGCACCCTTCTCGGCGGCGTAGGCGCGCATGGCCTCGCGGATCTCGTCGATCATGCCGAGTGCGCGGCTCTTGTCGACGGTCTCGTACTGGCCAATGAGCAGCTTCTTGCCAGCGGGCTCGAACATCTTGATGTCGTTGCCGACCATCTCGGCTGCAGTGAAGGAGCCGGACGGACGGGTGAGGAAGACCTCCATGCCAAACTTGACCGGGTCGACGCCCACCTGCTCGCCGAGCTTGGCGGCGACGGCGCGGTCGACATCGGTGGTGGTGGGGCTCTTGAGCATGAGCGTGTCGGTCATCATGGCCGAGAGCAGCAGCTTGGCCTGTACGTCGGAAAGCTCAACGCCGAGCACGCCGGCGAGCTTGGTGACGATGGTGCAGCTGGAGCCCCAGGGCAGGCAGATGTAATGCAGCGGGCCGGCGGTCTCGAAGTCGCCGATGCGGTGATGGTCGACGACGCCAAAGACCGTGGCGTCCTTAAGGCTCGCGACGGACTGGGCGGACTCGTTGTGGTCGGTGAGGACGACAAGCTGACCGGCCTCGACGGACTCAATCACGCGGGGCTCGGCAATGCCGGCGTCGGCGAGCAGCTTGGCGGACTCTGCCGGAAGCTGACCAAGGGCGCAGGCCTCGTAGGTGTTGCCGGCATACTCAACCTGGTTGAGCAGCTGGGACAGGACGACGGCGCTCATGATGGCGTCGTTATCGGGGTTCTGGTGACCAAAGACAAGAACGTTTGCCATGGATATCCTCCACTTGATATGTGTACTTGGACGTAGCTATGGTAGCACGCCGATGCCGAGCCTTCGCAGACGGAAGGGCCACGGCATATTTTGGGGCGCAGGCACGGGGGCCAAGGCTGTCCCTTTTGCACCATGTTGGTGCAAAGTAACCTGTCCCCCTTGCACCAGCTATTTGCCGGCGGCGCGCAGGGCTACGTAGGCGGCACCGATGATGCCGGCGTCGTTTCCGAGCGAAGCGACCTTAATGGGCGTCTCGCGCGAGGCGGAAAGCGCGTACTGCTTAAAGTGCTCGCGAACCTTGTCGAGGTAGACATCGGCCGAGGCGGAGGCGCCGCCGCCGATGAGGAACATCTCGGGATCAACCACGTTGGCAATAAGCGCCAGTGCGCGGCCGAGATAGTCGGCCATGGTATCGGCCGCGGCCAGCGCGAGCTTGTCGCCCTCGCGGCAGGCCTGGAACACGTCCTTGGAATCGGAGGGGCCGGTCAGCTCGATGGGCTCGACGCCCGCCTTTTCGCACTCGGCAAGGTAGTTGCTCACCACGCCGGTGGCGCTGGAATACTGCTCCAGATGGCCATGGCCGCCGCAGCCGCAGGTGCGTTCCTCAGCCGGGTTCAGGCACATGTGGCCAATCTCGCCGCCGGCGCCCACAACGCCTGATACCACGTCGCCGTTAACGATAACGCCGCCGCCCACGCCGGTACCAATGGTGACCATCACCACGTTCCGTACGCCCTTGGCAGAGCCGAGCCAGGCCTCGCCCATGGCAGCGGCGTTGGCATCGTTCTCGTACTTAACGACCGCGTCGGGGCAGTGCTCCTGAATGGCGACTCTCAGCTCGGGCAGGTTAATGGCAATGTTGGCCTTGACCTTGGCATCGCCCGATGCCGGGATGGGGCACGGAACGGCCAGACCAATGCCCGCCACAAAGGCACGCGGAATCTGGGCCTTGGCGACCACCTGGTCGATAGCTTCGGTCACCGCGGCAAAGCCCGCAGCGTCAACGATAGGAGGCGTGGGCACGCTGGCCTTGGCCAGCAGGTTGCCGTCCTCGTCGAACAGGCCCTCCTTAACCGAAGTGCCGCCGACGTCAATGCCGATGTAGTACTGCTTAGGTTCCATGGGAGCCCGCCTTTCTCGTTTAAACATTGCCTGTATGGTACCGCTCCCCAGGCAAAAACCTGCCAAAAAGGGACAGGTTTGTTTTGGCGGGTTTTATCTGGGGAAACTCAAAGCATGAGATTCGGTTCGCTGGGCGGCAAAACAGCCCAGCCCCGTCCTCGAGCCGATCAATTTGCTCAATACCACATTATTCGAATGCATATTCATTTAGAGCGCTCTAGTTGATATAGAAAAGCGTTTTTTGATTATATCTTTCTCGAACTTTTCAAAAACGCAATAGGGATGCTTAGGTGTTGACTATACTTTCTTCTGTACTCAATCAAGCCGGAAAGGAGGTTCCATGATTCCCAAATACGAGGCGATAGCTGCAGATATCCGTCGAAGCATCGAGGACGGCGCTCTTAAACCGGGCGACAAGCTACCCACCGTCGTTGAGTTCTGCGAGCTCTATAGCGTTTCCAAGATCACCGTCAAACGAGCTATTGAGCAGATCACCGAGGAGGGTCTTGTTACCAGCCGTCGCGGGTCGGGCACCTACGTTAAGGACACGGCGGGTCTTCCCGACCAGGCGTTTTTCCAGGGCAAAAACGACCGCGCCCAGGGCTTTTCGTATGAGCACCGCGGGGAGAAGGTGACCTCGGTGGTCTACGATTTCTCGATTGTCAATCCACCAGCGGACGTCGCAACTCAGCTGGGAATTGCCGAGGACGACTTTGCCTATCACATCGTGCGCGTGCGCCAGGTCGACGAGAAGCCCATCGTTATCGAGTACACCTACATGCCCCTCGAGCTGATTCCGGGCCTTAAAAAGAAAGACCTGTATGGATCGGTCTACAGCTTCATCCGCAAGCAATGCGGGCTGAAGATTTCGAGCTTCCACCGCACCATCCGCGCCGTGGCGGCAACCGAGGAAGAGGCCGAGCGTCTGGGCACCAAACCCGGCGCTCCCCTGCTCGAACTCAACCAGATTGGCTTTTTGGATAGCGGCAACGCCTTTGAGTACTCGATTTCGCGCAACGTCGGCGACCGCTTTGAGCTGCACAACGTAACGTTGGCATAGGTTTTTGTAGTCATGCGGGCGCTCGTTATGACTCGATTAGAGCGGGCGGCCGCGCAACACCATGGGAGTATGAACATGTCCGATTTGATTAAACTGACGCCGATTTTCCACGAGAAGATCTGGGGCGGCCGCCAGCTCGAAACCGTATTTGGTTACGACATTCCCGAGGGTCCCATCGGTGAGTGTTGGGCTATCTCGGCCCACCCCAACGGCGACTGCCAGATCGCGGAGGGCCCGTATGCCGGCCACACACTGTCGTGGCTGTGGGCCGAGCACCGCGAGCTCTTTGGCAACTGCGAGGGCAAGGAGTTCCCGCTGCTCATCAAGATTCTGGACGCCAAGGACGACCTTTCGATCCAAATTCACCCCAACGACGAGTACGCCGCCGAGCACGAGAACGGAAGCCTGGGCAAGACCGAGTGCTGGTATGTGCTGGACTGCGAGCCCGGCGCCACGATCATCGTCGGGCAGCGCGCCAAGGATCGTGCCGAGGCCGCACAGATGATCGAGGAAGGCCGTTGGGACGACATGCTCAACGTGCTGCCGATTCACAAGGGCGACTTTTTCCAGATTGATTCCGGTACCGTCCACGCCATCAAGACCGGCACGCTCATTTTGGAGACGCAGCAGTCGAGCGACGTGACGTATCGCCTGTACGACTACGACCGTCCCGGCACCGAAGGCAAACTGCGTCCCCTGCACATTGAGCAGAGCCTCGACTGCATCGACTTTGATGCTCAGGCTCCGACCGACGGCACGGTGACCGCGCCCGAGGTCGACGGCGTGACCGAGCTCGAGTCCAACCCCTGCTACACCGTCGATCGCGTGCGCGTCGACGGCAGCAAGACCCTCGACCAGCGCTGGCCCTTCATGTGTCTGTCGGTCATCGACGGCGAAGGCACCGTCTGCGGCGACCCCGTCCACAAGGGAAGCCACCTGCTAGCTCCGAGCACCGTCAGCTCCATTGACCTCGAAGGCAAGATGGAACTGATCATCAGCCACCTCTAGGTCACAACAACAACCAAAACAAAACAAGGGGCTCCCCCGTTCATCAACGGAGGAGTCCCTTGCCATGTCTAAGTATTCAGCCCACCCGGCTCTCCAGACCAAAAAGCGAACGGGCAAAGCAACGCTCGTCCAGTAACGTTACCTAAGGACCCGGGCGGGCGTATGGGGCAACATCGATCGCGAGTTCCGCACGAGCCGGAGAGCACTTAATGTGCTCTCCGTGCGAGCAGGACTGTCCGAGCAGGCGATGTTGCCCCATACGCCCGCCCGGGTCCGCCGGGATTACGACAACTTGACGATCGGTGCAAAGCCCTTCATGAGCTTTTTAGTCTGGCCGGTCTTTTCGAACTGGACCTCGATCATGTCTCCGGCGACCGAGATCACGGTACCCGTGCCAAAGGTCTTGTGGCTCACGGTATCGCCCGCGGCAAAGTCCTGCGACGCGCTGGCGCGATCGACCTTGCGCTCCACCGTCGGCGACACCTTGGACGACGGCTTTTTAGCTCGCGACGCGCCCGAACCAAAGGTCGAGGCAACACGGCCGGCGTCGGGCGAAACCCCGCGATGGCGCTCGGTGCCATAGGTGCTGCCACCAAAGAAATCGTCGAAGCTCGATCCGCCGCGCGAACCGGAACCGCCGGTCGAGCGCGTATGCGAGCCAAACACCTTGCCGCCATACATATCCGAGCCCATGCCCGAGCCAAAGGTGCCGTGACGGTCGCCGCGTTTCTCCCAGCCCGTGCCCTCAAAACCGGCAGAACCGATGCCGCTAAACTCGATGTCCTCGAACGGAATCTCGTTGAGGAAGCGCGAGCGCGGGTTGGCAGAGGTCGAGCCGTAAGTGCGACGCGTGGCCGCATAGGTCAGGAACAGGCGCTTGCGAGCACGCGTGATGGCGACGTAGGCCAGGCGACGCTCTTCCTCGAGCTTGCCCGGATCGTCACTACCGCCAAAGTCGTGCACGTGCGGGAAGATACCCTCCTCCATGCCGGCCACGAACACTGCGGGGAACTCCAGGCCCTTAGCGGAGTGGATGGTCATCATGGTGATGGCATGTGTCTCGCCGGCCAGGGAATCCAAGTCGGAGCGCAGGGCCAGCCACTCCATGAGTGCCGGCAGCGCCTTGCAGGTGAGCGGGCCGTAGGTGCGCTCGATCTCGTCGGCATGCACGGCACCCGCCGGCATCTCCGTCGGCGCGGCATACGCGTTGCCCGCGATGGCGGCGGCCAAGGCATCCTGCGGCGAGAGCGCCGGGGCGGCTAGGTTATCGAGCGGATTGGAACCTGCGGCATCGCGCGCGCCGACGAGTGCCTCAAACGAGGATGCCGGAGCGGACGGTCCCGGCTCGGGCGCGGGCGCACTCACCACGACGGGCTCGGACTCGGCGCCGGCAGGCACGTCGGCAACACCGGCCGCGCGCAGCTCTTCCAAGCTCTCGAGCGTACCCTCGATATCCTCGTGCGTCTCCTCAAATTCGGCGGCGACGCCCAGGAATTCCTGGATGTTCTCGGCGCGGCTCTCGGACTCCATGGTGCCCTCGGCGCGAAACGCCTGCAGCAGACCCGTCTTATCGACAATCATCTCGACGACGTCCTTGAGCTCGCCGCTCATGCGGCGACCCTCGCGCACCAGCGACACAAAGCTCGACAGGCCATTGCGCACCTTGGCGCTAAACATACCGGTCTCGGCGCACGCGATCTCGCAAGCCTGGAAGAACGAGCAACGATTGTCGCGCGCCAGCTGCTCAATCTTTTGGATCGAGGTGGAGCCGATGCCGCGGCGCGGCGTGTTGATGACACGCTTGACGCTCATCTCGTCGGCCGGGTTCACGATCATCTTGAGGTAGGCCATGACGTCGCGGATCTCGGCACGGTCGAAGAATCGCGTGCCGCCCACGATCTTGTAGGGCACGCCCGCGCGCAGGAACATATCTTCGAGAATACGCGACTGGGCGTTGGTGCGGTAGAACACGGCGATGTCGTCGTAACTCGTGCCCTTGGCGTGTAGCTTCTCGATCTCGCCGGCAATCCAGCGGCCCTCGTCGCGCTCATCGCTTGCCTGGAAGGCCTGGATCTTCTCGCCATCGCCCTCGGCCGTAAACAGGCGCTTGTCCTTGCGCTGCGAGTTGTGGCGAACAACGGCATTGGCGGCGCTCAGGATGTGACCCGTGGAGCGATAGTTCTGCTCCAGCTTGACGGTCTTGCAGTTTTTAAAGTCCTGCTCAAAGTCCAGGATGTTGGTGATGTCGGCGCCACGCCAGCTATAAATGGACTGGTCGTCGTCGCCCACAACCATGAGGTTTTGGTACTTGGCGGCCAGCAGGTTGGCGATCTCGTACTGGACGTGGTTGGTGTCCTGATACTCGTCGACGCTAATGTAGCGGAAGCGCTCTTGATACTTGTCGAGCACCTCGGGGCGGGTGCGCAGCAGCTCGAGCGTGCGCACGAGCAGGTCGTCGAAGTCCATCGCGTTGGCGGCGCGCAGGCGGCGCTCCAGCTCCAGGTAGACCTGCGCGGCCTTTTTGTCATTGGGGCTATCGGCGCTCTTGAGCATGTCCTCGGGGCCGATCATGGCGTTTTTAGCAGAGCTGATCTTGCTGCGGATCATGTTGATGGGGAACTGCTTTTGCTCGATGCCGAGCGCCTGCATAATGTCGCGCACCATGCGCTTTGAGTCGTCGTCATCGTAGATGGTGAATTGACCGGTGTAGCCCAGCAGGTCGGCGTCCTCGCGCAGCATGCGCACGCACATGGCATGGAAGGTGCACACCCACATGCCACGGGTGCCGCTTGGGATGAGTGCCGCCAGACGCTCGCGCATCTCGGCCGCAGCCTTGTTGGTAAACGTGATGGCCAGGACCTGCCAGGGCTTAACACCCAGGTCGCCGAGCATATGTGCGATGCGGAAGGTCAAGACGCGGGTCTTGCCCGAGCCGGCGCCGGCGAGCACCAGCAACGGGCCCTCGGTGGACAGGACCGCCTCGCGCTGGGCGGGATTAAGGCTGTCGATGTCGACGAGCGGCTTGGCGGGCTTGGGCGCCGGCGCGGAAGCGTCGTAGATGTCGAGCGGAACGAGCTCGGGCTCCGGCGCAGCGGGGGCGGTGTATGCATCGAGTGGCACGGGTTCCGGCGCGGGCGGCACGGGTACCGCAGCATTCTTTTCCCAGGGCAGGGGCTGGGTCATGGGCGACTCCTCATCTGACGGACGGCGCGCCTGCGGGCAGCGCCATAGTTTGAGCCGTACCAGTATACCGAGCCGCGCGGACACCGACGCAAATCACACCACGACTCCGTGCGCCACCATCGGACCCACCCCATCGCCCAAAAAAGAGGGCAGCATAGACCTTTTGGTCATGCCACCCTCTTTGAATGACAAGCTGTCGCTCTGGCCGCCGCGCAGCGTCAACCAAGTTACAGGCCGAGCATAGGCTCCAGAACGAAGAAGTACGCGAGCACCACGATGCCCAGGATGATGCGGTAGACGCCGAAGCACTTGAAGTCGTGACGGCGAACGAAGCCCATAAGCCACTTGATGGCAATGAGCGACACCACAAAGGCGACGACGCAGCCCACGCCCAAGATGGCGATCTCGTTGGTGCCGAACGCGCCGCCCTTGATGAAGTACTTGACCAGCTTGAGCGCACTCGCGCCAAACATGACAGGGATGGCCAGGAAGAACGTGAACTTAGACGCCACCGAGCGCGTGCAGCCCAAAAGCAGGCCGCCGATGATGGTAGAACCGGAGCGAGACGTACCAGGCACCAGCGAAAGCACTTGGAAGCAGCCGATACCCAGCGCAGTCTTCCAGCTTAGATCCTCGAGCGTGGCGATGGAACCAAAGTCCAGATTCTCGTCATCGTCCTCATCCTCAGCGGTAGCCGTGGCGGGCGCCGCAAAGTGCGCACCGGCGGGACGTTCACCCGACACCACAGCACGCGAACCAAACGAACCGGCAACGGCCATTTCCTCGCGCTTGCTCGCGCGCCAGTTCTCGATCACGATAAACAGCACGCCGTACACGATGAGCGCCAGCGCCACGACGGGAGCATTGTAGAAATGCTCCTCCATCCAGTCGTTGAGCGGCAGGCCGATCGCCGCCGCAGGAATGCAACCGAGCACAATCTTGCCCCACAGCACCCAGGTGTTGCGACGGCCCTCCTTGCCCTTGCTGGGCGAGAACGGATTGAGCTCATGGAAGAACAGCACACAGACGGCCAAAATGGCGCCAAGCTGAATCACGACCAGGAACATGTTCCAGAACGTCTCGCTCACGTTCATCTTGACGAACTCGTCCACCAAGATCATGTGACCGGTCGACGAAACAGGCAGCCATTCGGTGATGCCCTCGACCAGGCCCATGAAGGCAGATTTTAAAAGCTCGATGATATCCAAAGGGACCCCCCTCGTTAGACACCCGCCGATATTGTTCTGCGGACGGTGCGGGCGATGTCCCATTATCAACCGTTGGCGGCGCGCCTGCGCCTACCCTTACCAAAAAACTCGCCCGTTCACAGAATTGCGAGCGGTCAAACCCAAATCCTTGGGTATAACTGCAACAAGATAAAGTGTCCGGCGGCCAACGCGCCCGCGCCCGCCCGATGCACGAGCCCCGCGCCCGTGCGATAGACCAAGGAGGAAACCATGAACGAGGGCTACACCAAGGTATTTGTTTCACTCGACGGTACTGAACAGCAGGATTTTGTGCTCGCACGCGCCATCAAGGTCGCCGCGAACAACGGCGCCAAGCTAATCATCGGCCACGTTATCGATTCCACGGCGCTCGAGAGCGCCGGTTCCTATCCGGTCGATCTGGTCAACGGCCTAGAGGAGGCATTTAAGAACTCCATCGCCAAGCAGCTCGAAGAGGCCAAGGCCAATCCCGACATTCCCGAGGTCGAAGTCATGATTCGCGCCGGCCGTATTCGTGAGACGCTCAAAGACGAGATGCTCGACGTGGTCAAGCCCGACCTGGTGCTCTGCGGCGCCCGCGGCCTGTCCTCAATTAAGTACGCGCTACTGGGCTCGATTTCGACGTTCCTGCTGCGCAATACGGACTGCGACATTCTGGTCGTGAAGTAGGTTCCTTCCCGTCGGCGCAAGGCCTGCGGGGTTATCACGCCGACGTCCTCGCCGCTTCGCGGCTGCGGGATGTCGGCTTAGATAACCCCTCCCGACCTTGCGCCTTCGTCACCATACTTCAACGAGTTAGCTGATAAAAGATGGCGTGCCGCCCCGGTTGGGGCGGCACGTTTTGTTTGGGCGGACGTCTGCCGTGTGCGCTACTCGAAATATTGGAACTTATTCGTCGAGAAGGCGAACGTTACGACAAAGCCTTCGCCGGAGTCGGATGCCGCCGTGACGTCGATGCCCATCTTGGAGCATAGGCGCGCCACCAGGTAGAGGCCGATGCCCGTTGCGCGCTTGGTGGTGCGGCCGTTGTCGCCGGTAAAGCCCTTCTCGAACACGCGTGGCAGGTCTGCCGCACACACGCCGCAGCCGTTGTCCGCAACGGTGAGCTCGATGCGCTCGCTCGCCAGGCCCTCGTCCAGTAACGCGCCCGAAAACACGATCTTCGCGCCGTCCTCGCGCGCATATTTAATGCTGTTCTGAATGAGCTGGCCCAGGATAAACTCGAGCCATTTTTCGTCGGTAAAGACCTCGAAGTCGAGGTTCTCGCACACCGGAGCCACGTGCGCCGCAATGAGCTCGCGCGCGTTGGCCTTAATCGCACCCGTCACCAAGGTCTTAAGGTCCCAGCGGCGAATCAGGTAGTCGCGCTCCACGACTTCCGAGCGCGCGTAGTACAGCGCCTGGTCGATATAGCGTTCCACGCGAGCCAACTCGCGACCCAGGTCATCGACACGTGTTGGGTCATCTGCGCCGCCGTCGAGGTTTTCCAGAATCAGGTGAGCCGCCGCCAGGGGCAGCTTGGCCTCGTGGACCCAGCTCTCGATATAGTCGCGATAGTCTTCGGTCTGACGCCGGCCCTCGGCAACCTCGTCGCAGGCGGCTTTGCCCACCCGGCACAGGACCTCGTACTCGAGCTCGCCCTCGGCATAGGTTGGGCATTGCACCATCTCCTGCACCCATGCGGGACTCTCGAGCTCCTCTGCCGCGCGCTCCAACTGACGCAGAAAACGGCGACGGCGAGCGTACTCGATCACGATGCCGAGCATACCGAAGATAAAGGACACGCCAACCGCCACGACCACGATAGAAACGGGTGCGCCGGCGACCGTCAGCACAAAGCAGCTCAGCAGCACGCCGCACGTCCACACGGCGACGGGAAGCAGTGCATCTTTAAAGAACTTGCCAAACGACATAGCCGGCCCCTAGACCGAATAGCCTTGGCCGCGATGCGTCGTCAAATACCCCTTGATGCCGATTTTTTCGAGCGTGGTGCGCAGGCGGTTGATGTTGACGGTGAGCGTATTGTCGTCCACGAAGGCGTCGGAGTCCCACAGGTCCTGCATGATGGCCGAGCGCGAGACGATCTTGCCCGCGCGGCTCAGGAGCAGCGAGAGAATGCGCAGCTCATTTTTGGTGAGCTCGGTGCTGTCGCCGGTCGCCGTGTTGGTGACCATAGAGCGGGCGAGGTCGAGCTCCAGCCCCTTGTGGACGAGCGTGCTGCGCTCGCCTGACGCCGCGGTGCGACGCAGCAGTGCGTTGATGCGCGCCACGAGCACGCGCGCGCTATAGGGCTTGGGAACAAAGTCGTCCGCGCCGAGCGTCATGGCCATGACCTCGTCGATCTCGGTCGTGCGCGAGGTGAGGACGATGATGGGGACCTCGGATTCACGGCGAACCTCGTGGCAGATATGCTGGCCGTCCTTGACGGGAAGCGTGAGGTCGAGCAGCACCAGGTCGGGCGCGGCGGCGAGAATATCGCGCGAGACATGCTCGAACGATTCGCAGGCCTCGATTTCAAACCCGGCGCGGGCAAGGATGTCGACAAGCTCACGACGAATGGGCTCGTCGTCCTCAACGATATAGATTAGCGCCATGGATTCCGCTCCCCTCTTGATTGTCTTGCCACCATTATGGCTGCGAAACTGCAGGTGCGCGCCACGCACGTCGCCAAGGTGACAGAATTGTTCGCGAGCGGGGGCGTTTTGTCCGCCTCGCACTCGCAGCGGTGGCGGGAACCAAAATGATTCTTTAATCCCCGTCCCAGAATAATCATTTAGCGGCGGGCGCGAAGCTTTTCGTAGCCGTCGACAAAGAAGGCGACCGTGGCGGCGTCGGCCTCGGCGGCGTCCGTCTCGGTTGCGGGGACCACGCCGTGCTCGTCGCTCACCAGGAACAGCGCGCCCTTAAGCTGCGCGGGAATATCTACGCGCGTGACCGGGATGCCCTTGGTCTGGGCCAGCTGCTCGATGAGCGTCGCCGTGCCGCACAGGCACTCGTCCGCCGGCGCCACAAAGGCGAGTTCGCCGTTGTTGACGGCGGCGAGCAGCTCGGGCGCCACGCCGGTCTCGTCGGCTTCGGAGCGGGCCTCGGCGGAGCGGGCACGCAGCGCCTTGGCCGACGTATCGGCGAGCGGCTCGTACTCCCCCACTGTCATGGCGGCGTTGCCGTTGATGTCGATCACCAGCATGAGCACACCGTCGTGTGCGGTGTAATCGCCCTCGGCTAGCGACCACTCAACGTGCTGCTTGGCCCAGCTGAGCATGTTATGGGTAAGTAGCTCGCCCTGCACCAGGCGCTCGGACAGCGCGCGGATGTGGCGGTTGAGCATGGGCACCTTTTTATTGGACATGCGCCAACGGCAGACAAGCGCGGGCTTGTCGAGCGTGAACTTCTCGACCGCCTCCTGATTGGCGCAAAAGTCCTCGTACGCACGCTGATCCTCGGCATTGCCAAACAGCTCGGCATCATCAATCTGGGGCATGGTTGTACCTTTCGTGTTAGTCATTCCGTCCTCTTATACCAAAAAGACGGCCCTCCAAACGGAGCAGCCGTCTTTTGCAGAGATTATTTTGACGATATGGTCAGGCGACCGAACAGTTTAATGGGATAGAGAAACATCCCATTAAGGGTTTTCCAAGTGCCCGAGATTGCCCCGAAAGAGGAGCGCCGCGTACTAAATGTACGCAAGCGACGGTTTGAGGGGCAAGGTCGGGTGCTTGGGAAAGCCTCTAGTGCCTAAAATGCCTGGCTCCGGTGAAGACCATCGCAATACCATGCTCGTTGCAGGCCTGGATGCTCTCGTCGTCACGCTTGGAGCCGCCGGGCTGGATGATGCAGGTCACGCCGTGCGCGGCAAGCACGTCGACGTTGTCGCGGAACGGGAAGAACGCGTCGCTTGCGCAAGCAAAGCCGCCCTTCTCCACGCCCTCGCGCTCGCAGAAGTCCTCGGCACGCTCGCAGGCAAGCAGTGCAGAGTCAACGCGGTTAGGCTGACCCGGGCCCATGCCAATGCCGGCCTTGCCCTTGGAGACCAGGATAGCATTGGACTTGACGCCCTTGCAGACCTTCCAGGCAAACTCGAGCTCGGCCATTTCGGCATCGGTGGGCTTGCGGTCGGTGGGGAACGTAAAGGTCGCGGGATCCTCGGTCACGTGGTCGACTTCCTGCACCAGCATGCCGCCGTCGATGGAGCGCAGCTCCACTTGGGCACCGTGGTCCACGCCGCCGGTAGCCAGCACGCGCAGGTTGGGGCGCTTGGCCATGCGCTCGAGCGCCTCGGCGGTATAGCTCGGGGCGATGATGACCTCGACGAACTGCTTGTTCTGATCGGCAAAGTGCTCAACCAGCTCAAAGGGAACCTCGCGGTTGCAGGCGATGATGCCGCCGAAGGCGCTCTTGGGATCGCAGGCGAAAGCGCGGTCGTAGGCGGCCGTGATGTCCTCGGCAACGGCGGAACCGCAGGGGTTCTGATGCTTGAGGATCACGCAGGCCGGCTCGTCGAACTCGCGGACCAGGTTCCAGGCGGCATCGGCGTCCAGATAGTTGTTGTAGCTGAGCGGCTTGCCCTGGATCTGCTCGGAGCCCACAAGCGGGAACTGAGAGCTCGCGGTGTTCTCGCAGCCCTCGGCAAAGCGGTAGACCGTAGCCTTTTGCTGAGGATTCTCACCATAGCGCAGGTCGTCGACCTTCTCCAGCGATATCTCGAGCTTGGCAGAGGTGTCCGCGACGTCGCTTGCCTGGGCGGCAAGCCAACGGGAGATAGCCGTGTCGTAGGCGGCGGTAGTCTGGTAGACCTTCACCTGCAGGCGGCGACGGGTGGAAAGCGTGGTGCAACCGCCGGTCTCGCGCATCTCGGCAAGGACGGCGTCGTAGTCGGCCGGGTCAGAGATGACGGTAACGCTCGCGGCGTTCTTAGCAGCGGAGCGCAGCATGGAGGGGCCACCGATGTCGATGTGCTCGATGGCATCCGCAAAGGTGACCTCGGGGTTGGCAACGGTCTTCTCGAACTCGTACAGGTTGACGACAACCAGGTCGATCAGCTTAATGCCGTGCTGAGCGGCTTCCTGCATGTGCTGCTCGGAGTCGCGACGGGCAAGCAGCGCGCCGTGAACCTTGGGATGCAGTGTCTTGACGCGACCGTCCATCATCTCGGGATAGCCCGTAAACTCCTCGATGGGGGTTACGGGAACGCCCGCGTCCTCGATGGCACGAGCCGTGCCGCCCGTAGAGATGATCTCGACGCCAAAGTCGTCAACCAGCGTCCGTGCGAAATCGACGACGCCCGTCTTATCGGTAACCGAGATCAACGCGCGTGCGATCTTCACATCAGATCCCATGCAGTCCTCCTGTCTGGTACGCCGCCGTGCTCTGTGAGTCGGTGATACGTCGATCTGCAGCGCTCGCGCAGCGGCATTGAAAATACTGATTCAATGTAACGCATCGAGCGCATCGATGCACCCCGCAACGCACGGCTGTGCAGAAAAAGTTTGCGAGCGGAGGGGGTGGGCACGGCATCGGGCACGGTGAGTTCATGGAACACAGGGGCACCATAATTAGATGCCAATAGCGTGGTAGAACTGTGCTCGATATGCATCCGCAAAAGAAAGAGGCACCATGGTCTCGCGGGTTCTCTACCGACCGTTTGATACCGAAGACTTCGACGCCATCGCGCTGATTCTGCAGCAGCTTTGGCATAACAATTCGGATAACGATGAGTACAACCGCCTTGAGGCCGCATGCGACCTCGCCTATTGCCTTTCGTCATCGACGTTTTCGCAGGTCGCCGTCATCGACGGTCAGGCGCGTGGCATTGCGCTCGCGCGTGCGGGACAGAGCTCCGGCGCCACCGTCAAGGAACATTGGATGGATACCGAACGCGCGCTGCTTTCGCAGATGCGCGAGCTGGAGCCCGATGCCTGCACCGAGTATCTCTCGTTTGTGCGCACAACCATCCGAACCAACAACCGCCTGCTCGAGAGCAGCCCGTTGCCGCACGACAACGAGGTCACGCTGCTTGCCGTTGATCGCGAAGTCCACGGCTTGGGCGTTGGCTCGGTGTTGCTCGATGCCGCCGTCTCGTACCTTTCCTCGCGCGGGGCGACAAGGGCGCACCTGTACACCGACTCCAACTGCTCGTGGAAGTTCTACGAACTGCACGGCTTTAAGCGCACCGCCACGCACCGCGCCAACCGCGAAGAGCGCCGCCACGCCATGCCGCGCGAAAGCTTTCTCTACGAACTCGACCTAACAGCCTAGCCCAGGCAGCCACACCTAGTCATTTAAGTCTGTCCCCAATGAGTAGCCTTGGTGATCTGCAAATAGCTGTGGTCAAAAAACATCAAATATGAGTACTGTTACCTTTTTAGTAGCAGCGATTCGGGGCATTTTTGATGCTTATAGGCATGACGACCAGCTGCACGAGCTGACGTAACTCCCCAAATGTTCAATAAAATGGGCTCCTAACGAGAAGTACTCTCATTAGGAGCCCATTATTATGTGCAAACATATGTGACCAACGCAGCAACAGTACTCATATTTGGCATTTTTTGTCCACTGCCCCTTGCGCGAAGGTCCTCAGCGGAAAGTTTGACCCGTTTCGATGCACAAAAAAGGGATGAATCTTCCCTGGCAACCGCCCAGAAAGATCCGCCCCAAAGCAAGCGCTCACTAGAACGTTCCGCCGCCGCCTCCG
>CALEXE010000110.1:0-13957 GCA_937925265.1 uncultured Collinsella sp.
CGCCGAATGCTCGCCATCGAAATTTATCGATGGCCTATTTCAGACTGTAATGGGTATCCTTAAGCCAATTTTAAGGTGTGGGAGAATGCTGCGTTTTTTCACGAGAGATTGGACTTAGGGGAATGAGAAAAGGGTTTTGGAGGATAGCCGCTGCATTTTGTGGCGTTTTGGCTGCCGTTACAGCAGTTTCAATCGCTACGCCATCAATAGCGGTCGCATCGGAAACTAAGGGAGGAGAGGTTCTCGTTTCTGTTTCACAGGACAGTGTTTTGAAATATTGTTCTGTTGCGGTCGGGCAAAGACTGAATGGAAGTGTCCGCTTTTCGCTTCCGGGAGCTCCGTCCCAGGAGATAGCTCAAGCGGCGCAAAACCCCGAGAATTACACGCTAACGATTTCGAGTGATGATGCAGAGAATATCTCGCTTTCAAAGATCTATGGACAATGGGAATATACGTTGTCCCCAGTGTCTGTTGGAGACGGCAAACTTCGGATAACTGCTGAGTTCAATTATGAGGGTTACAAAGCAGAGGGTTATCTTGAAATAAGCCTTGCTAAGTCTCAAAACAAAATAAAAGAAATAAAGTATGCGAACAATTCGGACAAGGCAAAGCCTGTGTCTTCTCTGACGTTGTTATATATCGAGAAGTGTCCTGTTTGCGGAAAACAACACTATGGCTCCGAGAAAGGGAAAGTGCTGCTCGCGTTTGAGCGGCCCGATGAGGAGCCGACGGCGTTTGATATCTATGGAAATAGCTCTTATGACGATGGATCGGGGCTTTATACGCAGCTAAGCAGTGATCAGATAACGGAGTGTAGCAATTCTGCCGATTATCAGCTGCAGGCTCCTGTTTATATTAATCCGCACAGCAGCAGCGCTAGTGAGCTCCGGATAGGCGTGAGTGACTACGCGCAAGATATTCTTCAGAAGAAACGACTCTGCGACGTGGTGATGAAGGAGCAGGGCCCCGCTTTTGTTGACAAAAACATGAACGGAAAAATGGCTATCGGCTCTAATGCATGGATCCGTTCGGATGATTTACTTGATGTTGAACTGAATTCAACCGGGCAAGCTTGCAGAGATTCATCGCGTGACTACCAATCGCAAACGTGGCAATTATCCTATTCAGTTATAAAAGGACAAGACGTTGTTTCGATAGAGGGAGATTGGGTCACCGCAATCAAGGTGGGGACTGCAACTATTGAGGTGACGGATTCGTTCGGCGGTAAACATGTCGGCACCATAGATGTGATTCCCTACCCATCCGTAAAGCCTTCGATTGCATTCTTGAAGGAGAGCGAAATCTCAATCGAAAGTGAGTTGGCTCCAGACCGTGCCGGTATGGACGATTATCTGCTTGATCCGACCAGAAATCGCGATTACTTTGGAACTGTGATGACGGAGGAGGCCGTAGACCTTCTCGATGAGTATCCATATTCTGAATATCGATTCGTGTCATCAGACCTTAGCATCGTTAGCATCGAGATGTATGCTGTGAGCTCAAGTACAGCAGGATATTTCGCGCATCCGAATGGCTACGGCACCGCAAAGATAGACGTCTATCTCGGTGACCCCGATAATGGAGGCCTTCTCTGCGACACGATGACCGTTCATGTTGTCAAGCCTGGCGAGGAGCCTGCAAAGACTGCGGTTTCCATTGCGGACAGCTACTCAACCTCCATGGATAAAGGCACGACTCAGCAGCTGAAGGCAAAGGTCTCCCCTGATGACAAGGCCAGCCAGGTTGTTTGGTCCTCTTCCAACGAGAGCGTCCTTACCGTTGACGCTAACGGTCTTGTTACTGCTGTCGGTGACGGTGATGCCACGATCACTGCAACGGTTGATGGGGTCTCTGCAACCACGGATACAATTACGGTAACCACTCCGGTCGTAAGGGTCTCGAGCGTCAGTCTCAGCGCGTCGAATCTTAAGCTTGCTGTGGGCGGTGAGCCCTCGACGTTGACCGCAACGGTTGAGCCCAACAATGCAACGAATAAGAATGTGTCCTGGTCTTCGAGCGACCCGGAGGTCGCTACGGTTGCGGACGGCGTCGTGACCCCGGTCAAGGCCGGCGCTGCCACGATCACCGTTACCGCTGAGGACGGCGAGTATAGCGCCACGTGCAAGGTGACGGTTATTCAACCTGCAACGGGTATCACACTCGATAAGCAGAAGGTCACGCTTGTGGGCGCTGCAACCGAGCAGCTTAAGGCAACGGTCGTTCCCGCGGAGGCTGACCAGACGGTTGTCTGGAAGTCCAGTAACGGGAGCGTCGCTACGGTCGATCAAACCGGCAAAGTGACGTCTGTTTCCAAGGGCACCGCAACCATCACTGCTTCGACCGAAGATGGCGCCTATTCTCAGGATTGCGCGGTGACCGTCTCTAATCCCGCAACGAGTCTTACAGTCGATCGGTCCTCCCTCAACCTTGCGAAGAGTGAAGAAGGTACCGTAAAAGCCTCTCTTGCCGGAGCCCTAGCAGGTGAGGTCGACGAGACCAAGCTCGCTCTGGATGACACGGGTGCCTCGAAGGCATTTAAGGTTGTCGACAACGGCGATGGCTCCTACACCGTCACTGCCCTCAAGACTGGTTCCGGTTCATTCGCCATCACCGCGGGGTCGCTCTCCCAGACCGTTTCGGTGAGCGTGACCAATCCCGCCCAGAAGGTTGAGCTCAACAAGACGAACCTTTCCTTTACCGTAGGCGACGCCTCCGCAAAGCTCTCCGCAACGGTGACTCCTGCAGATGCAGACGATACAACGGTGAGCTGGACCTCCAGCGACTCGTCGATCGCTACGGTCAAAGACGGCGCCGTGACGCCGCTTAAGGCCGGTACCGCCACGATCACCGCTACCTGTGGTGACAAAACAATGACCTGTACCGTTACTGTGGCGGCGAGGACCATTGCGGGCGTTGCAGGTAGCGACGGAACGGACGTTAGCGTAAGCGCCGAGAACAATGCCGCTGCCGGCATTGCCCAGAACAACAGCATCTCTCTTGTGGTCGAGGAACCGAAAAATCTTACCGACGCCGCCAATGCTACAATTTCCGGCCTTGGGCAGGGGAGTACCAAGGTTGCCGATAAGCTCGATATCAAGCTTCTCAAGAATGGCGAGGTTATCGAGGACTTCGATGGCATGTCCTTCACCGTTCGTGTCAAGATGACCGCAGCCATGAAGGCGCTCACCAATCTCAAGGTGCTCTACGTTGCCGAGGATGGTTCCACTCAGGCTATGGATACGTGGCCCGAGGGCGACTACCTTTGCTTCCGCACGAGCCACTTCTCGACGTACGTGGTGACGGGCGAGGAGGCCAATGGTGAGCCGGTTCAGCCTACGCAGCCCGTGACGCCGTCCCGGCCTAGTCAGCAGACGACGACTAAGGTGACCAAAAAGTCTGTTAAGGCTACTAAGGGCGCGCTCGCCAATACGGGCGACCAGGCCCTTGCTGTCGCCTTTATTATGGCCGTTGCCGGCGCTTCGCTGATCGCTTTCGCTCTTATGCGTAAACGTTTCGAGCGTTAGGGTACCCCGCTCGTCACCCGCATCGACACGGTCTTCGATCGCCTGGAGCAGCTGAGCTTCGAGTAGGGTTGACCTAATTCGACCGCCTGCGGATGCATTTCAACCATTGGCGCCTTGCCCGTCTTGGGCAAGGCGCTTTTTTCGCTGTTGCACTGGCCCCCTGGTGATAAAATGAACCTTATCTGCTGTTTCGATGAAAAGAGCCGTGTGCCCAGACGTATCAAACGAGGCGCCATCGTCTCGTCCGCGCTCATACTCCTCGTTGCCGTTTGTGCGGTCGCCCTGACGTATACCGTTCGAAGCAGCTCTACCTCATCGAGCGAAGCCGATAAAGATCTCCCGGTACTTAAAATCGGCGTTACGGATAACGATCCCTATGTGTATATCGATACCACGGGCGACTACGCTGGTATCGATATCGATATCGCTCGCGAGGCTTGCAAGCGCGCGGGAATCAAGCCGCAATTCATCGACATATCTTGGAATGATCGTGACCGCCTGCTCAAAAACGGCGAGATCGATTGCCTGTGGTGCGACTATTCGCCCTGTTATCGCGAAGACGAGTATTACTGGACTGAGCCGTATCTGACCGTGACAGTCTCGGTTGCCGCCAAGAAAACGAGTGGTATCAAGGGTTTGGCGTCTCTCGATGGAAGCAAGACCGTTGCGGTGATTGCGGGTTCGGTGAGTGAACGCCGATTGCTTGCAGGCGATCTGGAAATCTCGTCGGACGTGCATATCAAATCATATGGCTCCGCCGAACTCTGCAAAGCCGCCCTCGTCAAGGGGTATGTTGACTGTTGGATGGCGGACGTCCAATCGCTCGACCGACTCGTCGCGCAGTATCCCGGTGTTTATCGCGTGTTTGCCGACAACGTTATGACGGTTGACCTTGGCGTCGCGTTTAAGGACGGCTATGAGGGGGAGTACGTCAAAAACCTCAATACCGTGCTGTTCGAGATGGATCGAGATGGCACGATTGAGCGTATTGTGGGCAAGTACAAGGCAGGGGCGACGACAGGCAGGCAAGGAGCGGAATCATGACAAATGATGAGCGCCGCTTGCGCCGACAGGCATTAGTCACCGCGGCTATCTGCGTTGTGGCCAGCGCTGTTTTGTTGGGTCTGCTATATGTGGTCGGTACGCATCGCTGTCTCGATAAAACGCTTGGGTTTGGCCAGGAAACCATGGTGTTTTTAAAAAACGCCTGCGAAAAATATGACCGATATGAACAGGGAAGAAAAACCGAGGCGACGCACAATTTGGATGCCGCGCTCGAGTCGTTTTCGACGTTCTTGCCGCCTGATCGCGTTGAAGTCAACGATGATCGTGTCGAGGAGTACGTCCATTCCGAGCACCTTTCGGGAATGTTGGTCATGGACGCCGACGGGCATATGACCGCTCATTACGATATCGACGGTCGCGATCCGCTGATGCTGTGGCGAGAGGAGCTTGCCTGTTCGTCGGTCGCATCGATGTATCGAGGCTCCAAGGTGTCCTACTCGACGGTCGTTGAGCGTCGAGATGTCGACTTTGCCGTGAGTGTTGTTCCGTACGGTGACGGCGTAGCGCTGGGGTATCGATCGCTTGCGCCCGAGCCCGCCGATGATTATTCGTATACGATCGCCGACGTGCTCGTGAACAACACATTCCATCAGAGCCCAACCGTGTTCGTGATGCGCGATGCGCAAATCGTTTCTTCAAACGATTCGACCGTCGATATAGCTCTCGCCCGGCTTCTTGCCGATAGCGGAATTGATTGGAAAGACGAAGGCTTAACACGTGTCGAATATCGGGGAAGTACCTGGTATGCCGTGCGTGCGGCGTATGAGGACTATCGCCTGTTTGCGCTCTATCCCAAATCTGAGGTCATGTCGGGCAGGATTTCATTTATCGCTGTCGGCGTGCTGGCGTTCCTGGTGTTTTTGGTTGTAGTGCTGTTGGTGCGTATCGTCGCCGATCGTCGCAATTTGGCCGAAAAGGACAAGCAGCTCGGCATCATCAATGCCATCAGTTCCACGTATGAGTCGACCCTCCTGTTGCATCTCGACACGCTCGAGATCGAGGGGATTAACATGTCGCCATCGGTGGCGAAGATATTTGCCGAGCACGCCGAGACATATGACTTTTTTGCAACGGTTTGCCGAGACATTGTGAGCCCCGAAAGTCGCGAGGCGGTCATGGAGCTCTTAGATATAAAGACGCTTCAGGATCGTATGGAGGGCATGCCGTACTTGGATGCCGAGGTACGTGGTATTCGCTGCAGGTTGTTCCACAGCGCCGCGATGAGCAGGGTCGACTGGAGTCGGTCGTCGTGGCGACGCATAACATCTCGATGACAAAGCGCGCCGAGGAGCTTTCTTTCCAGGATAAGCTGACGGGACTTCGCAATAGAAATTACCTTGAGTCCCTTGGCGACGACCTGGTGAACGAGTCCCTGCCCGTGAGTGTGATCATGATGGACTGCAATTTCCTCAAGCGTACCAACGATCTCTACGGTCACGAAATGGGCGATGAGCTGCTACGGCGTACGGCGTCTGTATTGAGGCGAACGGCAGGCGAGAAGTTTGTGCCTATGCGCATTGGCGGCGACGAGTTCTTGCTGATTTGCCCTCACACCGATCGCGAATCCGCATGTGAAGTAGTGCAAAATTTTCGCCTCAGCCTTGCTGCTGCGAGCGATGAGGTGCTGACAGTCAGTGCGTCGTTTGGCGTCGCGACGGCAGAGGCACCCGGTTATACACTGACCGAGATTTACCACATCGCTGACCACAACATGTATCAAGAGAAACGAAAAGTCCACGCTCGGGAAGCAGATTGCTAGTATTGCTGCCGTCGGTTTGCGCATTGGGGAATGTTGAATCGGTGCCCGCGATACTTTATCGGTTCGGACGGGGATAATAGACGTCTGAAATTGCTTTACGAGAGGGGAATGCAATGATTAGTTTTGATTACAAGCCTCAGGGCGTATGCACTCGCAATATCCACCTTGATCTTTCTGATGACGGCAACAAGGTGGTGGGCGTCGAGTTTACCGGTGGCTGCAACGGCAATCTCAAGGCTATCTCTAAGCTGGTCGAGGGCGCTCCTGCCGATCGCGTCATCGAGGTTCTCGCTGGTAACACCTGCGGTATGAAGAATACTTCTTGCGCCGATCAGCTCACGCGCGCTATCGAGGCCGCTCGCGCCGAGATCGCCTAATGAGTATCGCCGACCAGATCAAGAACGGAATATCGCGCCGCGGCTTTGTGCTCGGAGGGGCTGCCGCGGGCGCTGCCACGGTGCTTGCCGGATGCTCAAAGAAAACGGGTACCAGCGACGACGCCGCTGGCGAGCCACAGGTTATCAAGGACGATTCGAAGATTGTCTCGATCACTGATGAGTATGAGGCCGTCGATATCGATCTTGAGCCCATGGCGACATGGACATTGCCCTTGGGTACGCTGCTGTACTACTGCGACGGCGATTACGCCGCGGCGATGATGGCCCCGGCGTCTGCGTTACATGCCAACACGCTTGGCGTGCTCAACTTGGGCGACGGCTCGCTTACCACATTAATCGAGGATCCTATCGAGGGCACGGGATATGCATTTTACGATGTCCGTGCCGGCGATGGCGTGTTTGCGTGGGTTGAGATGAACTTTGCCAATTCATCGTGGAAGCTCTACGCTCAAAATCTGTCGGGCGCTTCGCTCTCTGGCGACGTGGCTGAGCTCGATCGAGGTGGCAAGGACTATGATCCGCCCCTGTTTACGGCGTTCGGGTCATCGGTCATCTGGTATAAAATGCCTTCGGCAGGCGGCAATAAAACGAGTAGTGATTCGTTTTGCTATCGTCGCTCGCTTGATGAATCCAAGGCCGAGGTAATTTGGAAATCGATGGGCCGCTTTGCATCGGCCCCGCGCGCGAGCGACGGCATTTTGACCATCTCGCCGCGTGTCCGCAACGACGAAGGCGTCTACTATGGCATAACGGCAATCGATCTGACCGATGGCAACAACACCAAACGTGCCCAGCTAGTCCTTCCCTCGTCAGTCTCGCCTTTCGAGGCCGTATATATGGGCGATACCTTCGTGTTTTCTATCGAGGCGACCTATAGTGGCGTGGGCAGCCTGGGCAACATGGGCACGTATATCGGTAATGAGGGAGGGCCATACCTCTTTCTGTCCCGCGAGCCGCTCGCATGTGCTGCCGGCAAGAAGAATAAATATCTCGTTAAGGTACAGGCATCGCATTTTCTCATCGACACCTCTGCCAAGACCTATGGCTCGCTGTTGTCGCCCGACCGCGCTTTGGAATATGGCGATTATCCAGCTACGGCGGGAAAATCGGACTCATTCCTTACGTACGCCACGGTGCGCAACAGCCAGGGTATACCCGAGACGGTCACCGCACGCCTATTCTCTCTTTAAGCTTAGAGGGGTTAAAAAGGCGCCAACAGGGGAATAAACGCGTTGTAATTGTGAGTACCGCCCGCCGAGCTGCCGCGTCATAGTGGCATCCGGCGGGCTCAGGTGCGTTAAAATGGGCTTGTTCTTAGCTGATTGAGACAGGGGGGCCGTGTTATGGCTTCAGATGCAAAAAAGATTCTGCTGGTCGAGGATGAGAAGGCAATCCGTGACGCCGTCGCTGCCTATCTCGAGCGCGAAGGCTACTGGGTTGTGGGTGTCGGCGACGGCCAGTCCGCGATCGAGGAGTTCGAGAAGCATCAGTTTGACCTGGTCGTGCTCGACCTTATGCTCCCCAAGATCCCCGGCGAGCGCGTTTGCCGCACCATTCGCGATACCTCGGATGTCCCCATCATCATGCTGACTGCCAAGGGCGAGATCGAGGACCGTATTATCGGTCTTGAGCTCGGCGCCGACGACTATCTGATTAAGCCGTTCTCGCCGCGCGAGCTTGTCGCGCGCGTACGCGCCTTGTTCCGCCGTGCCCATCAGGCCGACGAGCCAGCCGTCGAGGTACTCGACTTCGGCGATCTGGTCATCGATATCTCGGGCCACAAGATTTTGGTCGAGGGCAAGGAAGTCGACCTGACGGCTTCCGAGTTTAAGCTGCTCACCACGCTTGCCCGTCACCCCGGTCGCGTCTACAACCGCATGGAGCTGGTCGAGAAGGTGCTCGGCTACGACTTTGAGGGCTACGAGCGCACCATCGACAGCCACGTGAAGAACCTTCGCGCCAAGCTGGGCGACGACCCCAAGAAGCCCAAGTGGCTCTACACCGTTCACGGCGTCGGCTATCGCTTTGAGGCTCCGGCCAAGACCGATAAGTCGGACGAGAAATAGGGAAATCACATATGACACCTGCGCGCTTTGAAATCGGACAAAAGCACAAGCAGGAGAGCGAGGCGGGTTCCAAGGCTAGTTGGAACACGCCTCGTTCCGATTCACGGCCAACGATGAGCTATCCCTCGCGCATGGCACTTGCTTTTGCTCTGACATCGCTCATGACGGTATTGGTGCTGGTGGGCGTGGTCTCTGTTGTGTGGGGCACGGTCTTTTCGGATTACACGCGCTCCAATATCGTCGAGATCGCCAATTCTGCTGCCGAAAAGCTTGCGACGTCGTACGAGGAAAACGGCAATTGGACCGCGGGGGAGTTGCGTGCGGTCGCGACATCGAGCTTGGTGTCCGACGATCTTGGCATGCAGGTTGTCAATAAAAAGGGCGTCATCGTCTACGACGACTCGTGGCCCTCGGCAAGCGCTACTGCCGATGTGCGCGAAAATCAGGCGACGACCGACGGTACGAGCGGAAAGAAGGCATCGCACAGCCCAGTCTCGTCTGCTCCCACCGATTCCAATAGTGTTGCCAACGTTGAGATCGTGACGTCCTCCGGCGAGCACGTGGGTCAGGTCAAATTGTGGGCGATTGGCTCCGATGCCCTGCTCACCAAGGCAGACTCAGCATTCAGAGAGAAGACCTTTAACGCCATGGCCCTCGCCGCGGTTGTTGCAATCTGCATTTCGGTCGTTATCGGATCGCTCGTGTCGCGCATGCTCACCAAGCCGATTCATCGTATTACGAGCACGGCCAAGCAAATTCGCGATGGCGATCTGTCCGCTCGTACTGGTTTGCGCGGTGATGACGAGATTGATCAGCTGGGTGAGACCTTCGATGAGATGGCCACTTCGCTCGAGAAGGATATGAAACACGAGAAGCGCCTGACCTCAGACGTGGCTCACGAACTTCGTACTCCGCTTATGGCCATGCTCGCGACAGTCGAAGCCATGCAGGATGGGGTGTATCCCACCGACGACGAGCATCTGGAAACCGTTGCATCCGAGACACGTCGCCTGGCCCGTCTGGTGCAGCAGATGCTCGATCTATCGCGCATGGAAAACAGCACAGCGCCGCTCAACCTTGAGCCGGTGGACATGGTTCCCTTCGTGCGTTCCATCGTCAACGCTCAGGAGCGCCTGTTTGTTGACCGCGATCTGCGCTTGCGCTTTGCAGATGAAACCCAGGGTCACGACGATGTCGTCGAGGCCGATCCCGACATGATCACGCAGTGCGTCATCAATCTCATGAGCAACGCCATGCGCTACACCCCCGAGGGCGGTTGGGTCGTGGTGTCGGTGCTCAGTGACCGCAAGCATGTCAGTATTGCCGTTTCGGATACCGGCATCGGTATTGCCAAGGACGATCTGTCGCGCATCTTTGGTCGTTTTTGGCGTGCCGACGCCAGTCGCGCCCGCGAGGCGGGTGGCCTGGGCGTGGGCCTCGCCGTGACTAAACAAATCGTCGAGCGCCATCATGGCTACATTTCCGTGGAGTCGGAGCTTGGAAAGGGTACGACTTTTACAATTCATCTGCCTCGCGAGCACACGGCGGACGCGGCATCTACTACAATGGAGCACTAGCTTTTCGCTATTCGGTGAAGGAGGGGTTTCGTCCCTGCCGCTCCGAGTTTGCGAAAACGTGCGGGAAAGAACCCGCATTACTGTCGTATTTTGGTAAGGAGTGACTCACGTGACAACGATGGAGCGTCGTCCGGATTCCCGTGGCAAGGTTCGTGATATCTACGATGCCGGTGAAAACCTGCTGATGGTCGCCACCGACCGCATTTCTGCGTTCGACTTCATTCTTCCCGACGAGATTCCGTTTAAGGGAGAGGTGCTCAACCGCATCTCGGCATTCTGGTTCGATAAGTTTGCCGACATCGTTCCCAACCACCTCGTTTCCATCGACCCGGCGGATTTCCCTGAGGAGTTTGCTGAGTATCGTGACTACCTCGCCGGCCGCGCCATGCTGGTTAAGAAGGCCCAGACGATTCCTATCGAGTGCATCGTCCGCGGCTATCTGACCGGTTCGGGCAAGAAGACCTACGACGAGAACGGCACCGTCTGCGGCATCCAGCTGCCTGAGGGCCTGACCGAGGCTTCCAAGCTTCCTGAGCCGCTGTTCACGCCGTCCACGAAGGCCGAGATCGGTGACCACGACGAGAACATCTCGTTCGAGCGTTGCTGCGAGATCGTGGGCGAGGACATCGCCACGCAGATTCGCGACCTTTCCCTCAAGATCTACAAGGCCGCTGCCGAGTACGCCGCGACCCGTGGCATCATCATTGCCGACACCAAGTTCGAGTTTGGTGTCATCGATGGCAAGGTCACGCTGATCGACGAGTGCCTCACGCCCGATTCCAGCCGTTTCTGGCCTGCTGCCAGCTACGAGGAGGGCAAGATCCAGCCCAGCTACGACAAACAATTCGTCCGCAATTGGCTCAAGGCCAACTGGGATATGACGGGGGAGACCCCGCACCTGCCCGCCGAGGTCATCGATGGCACGTCCGAGCGCTATCGCGAGGCCTTCCAGATCATCACGGGCTCCCAGTTCACAAGCATGAAGGAGAACGCATAAGTGAGTACCCGTAGCGCCACGAACAAGCGCACGCAATCCCACGAGGTTACCGGGGTTGCGCGCAAGTCCGCTGCATCCGCCAAGCCCGCCCGTCAGGCAGCGAGCTCTGTCCGCGTCGTGCCGGCTTCGTCTAAGGCACGCCGCAAAGAGCTCGAGAAGGGCGAGAACCTCGAGGGCCTCTCTAAAGAGGAGAAGCGCGCCCGCAAGGCTAAGCAGCGCGCCAAGGAGGACCGCATCTACACGGTGTCGAATATCCTTCTCAAGCAGGATGAGGACTACACCAAGCGCCGCCGTATTTGGTGGGCTGTGCTCGCTATCGGCATGGTGCTCGTCGTGGCAATCGGGGCTTCGCTCTACTTCGCTCCCGGCGGCACGGTGTCCAGTCCTGTTCAGATGGTCGGCATCGTTTTGTCCTATGTCATCATCCTGGGTGACTTTATCTACGACTTCGTTCGTATTCGTCCCTTGCGTAACATGTATCGCGCGCAGGCCGAGGGCATGTCCGAGAACAAGCTCAACGCTCTTATCGAGCGCGCAGCTGCCGAGGAGGACAAAAAGGACTCCAAGAAGAAGTAGCGTTTGCATTCACACTTATCGCTAAGATATAAGGCGTGTCGTTTTTGCGGCGCGCCTTATTATTGTCCTATAGATAGATGGAGTGGCACATGATTCGAGCTGCCCTGACGGTCGAAGAAGCTCTGGAGGGCATGAAGGCCCTGGAGCCCAAGATTAAAAACTATGCGCGCCTGGTTGTCCGCAAAGGCGTAAACGTCAAGCCCGGCCAGGAGGTTGTCGTTCAGTCTCCGGTCGAGTGCGCGCCTTTTGCCCGCGTGGTGGTCGCGGAGGCTTATGCCGCCGGCGCTGGCCACGTGACGGTCATTTGGGCCGATGATGCCGTGACGAGGCTCACGTACGAGCATGTCGATAAAAGCTATTTTGAGCAGACGCCCGAGTGGAAGCGCCTGCAGTTGGATTCCCTGGCCCAGGATGGCGCCTGCTTTATCTTTATTGAGGGTGCGGATCCTGCAGCCCTCAAGGGCATCGATCCAGCCAAGCCGGCCGCGGCATCCAAGGCGAGAAATACGCAGTGCAAAGTTTTCCGCCGTGGACTGGATTACAGCATCAATCCGTGGTGCATCGCCGGCGCTCCGGTCGTGGCTTGGGCGCACGAGGTGTTCCCGGGAGACGCCGATGAGGTTGCAATCTATAAGCTATGGAATGCGATTCTGCACACCGCTCGTGCCGATGGCCAGGACCCGGAGAGCGACTGGGAGCTTCATGACGCGGCGTTCGAAAAGAACCTGCGTTTCCTGAACGACAATCGTTTTGACCGCCTGCATTACACCGCGGAAAATGGAACCGATCTGACGATTGGCATGACGAAGGGTCACGAGTGGGCCGGCGGCAAGGGCAAGACGCCCGATGGACACCCCTTCTTCCCCAACATTCCCACCGAGGAAGTCTTCACCTCGCCTGATCGTATGCGCGCCGACGGTATCGTGTACTCGGCCATGCCGCTCATTCACCACGGTAACAAGGTCGACGATTTTTGGATTAAGTTCGAGGCCGGCCGCGTGGCGGACTACGATGCCCGCGTGGGCAAGGCGACGCTTGCGAGCATCATTGACACCGATGAAGGTGCCGCTCATCTGGGTGAGGTCGCGCTTATCTCCAAGAACACGCCGATCCGTGAAAGTGGCGTTTTGTTCTATGACACGCTCTATGATGAGAACGCCAGCTGCCATCTCGCGCTAGGTGTCGGTTTCCCCGAATGTATCGAGGGTGGGTATGACATGTCCAAGGAAGAGCTCCTGGAGCATGGCGTTAACGTCTCGAGCACGCACGTCGATTTTATGATTGGCACGGACGACATCGATATTACGGGCATTACGCCTGATGGACGTGAAGTTGTGATTTTCCAGAACGGCCAATGGAGTTGGGAATAGTCCCAGACCGTGGTACAATGCCACCCGCGGGCCGTTAGCTCAGCTGGCAGAGCAGGGGACTTTTAATCCCAAGGTCCAGGGTTCGAACCCCTGACGGCCCACCATAGAATGGAAAAGCGACTGGCGGATGCCGGCCGCTTTTTTGTTGCCGCGACGCGGGTTCGAACCCGAAAGGGCGCGGAGCTGAGTAAACGCGTGAGCGTTTGCCAGCGCAGCGCGCAAGGCGCGAAGCGCCGCAGCAGCCGCCTGCGGAGCAGGCTGAACCCCTGACGGCCCACCATAGACTAAAAAAGCGACTGGTGGATGCCGGCCGCTTTTTTGTTGCCGCGCCACGGGTTCGAACCCGAACTTCTCTATATATAAGAACGCTTGGCGAACAAAACCTGCCTTTTACCGACGGGAAACAAATAGCTGATGCTTTTGGAGTAAAGTGGCGCTCCAGAGATGACCGATGCCTTAACATCTATAAACCAGCTGGTCATCGCCAATATCAGAAGCCAATGCTTCAGTTTTAACCTCAGTGACGTGACTGAGGGACCTATTCATTTGTGAACAAAATATGGAGTGCGCGATTCCCGCCCCCGGCGCCCCTCCGGTCTGGCAATATATCTCCTTGCCGCGCGGC
>CALEXE010000111.1:0-49644 GCA_937925265.1 uncultured Collinsella sp.
CGTGCCACCTCGCTCTCCTTTATCTGCCGCGGTGTGCTCTACGAAGATGCAATTCCCACCGGGCTTTGGCGGTCAAAGCTGCCGCTGCTCGGTCAGGTCGACGGACGTTCTCCCTACTTCAACCTTGAACCTCAAGCGATGAACTATCTGATCGATGACCAACCCCTTGCCTCCATCACCCTCGCTTACGACTATGCTCCAAACACCGATGAGCGTCACATGAACCAAGTCCTCGACAAACTGCTTGAACAGTGCGGGCTCACCGATGAGGTCGGCCGAACCGTCGACAGCGACCAGAAATTAAAGCGAACAGAACTCCGCCGCATTGGAAAAATCAGAGAGCGAGGCAGAGCTGCCTACTGGCAGGCCTGGGCGATACGCGACAAAAGCGAATTTGGGCACAGCACCTATACGGTCACCGTCTTCACTAAAGATGGAATCAAGGACAATGTTGACGATTTCGCATCGTCCAAACTCGGCATCCCCAAAACAACCAAACCCGCCAGCCCAGATGAAATTCTGTAGAGCCGCCCATTAACATGCCGCTCAACGATCACAACAGCATCGAAATGTTGCTCAACCCGAACGGCGACATCGAGCTCGCTCCCCACCACCACAAAGGTGCCCGTCCCCTTTGTGGTGGTTTTCGGCGATCATTTCCGCCCTACGATGCAAGAAGCCGCCGCAGGAACCATCCCTGCGGCGGCTTCTTTGGGTTGGCAGGGACCAATCGCCGGCGTTGAAGGCCGTTTTTAGTCTCTGACGTTGGCTTTTGGCCCCTTCAAGCTATCCGACAAATATCAATATCTTGATAGGATTTCATTCGAGCTCTTAAGCAGATATTCGCGCAGCAATGGAATCGAGAACCTCACCATGCCGCGTGAGGGTGCATCGATAACCTGTGCCTTGATAAGTTGCCGTCGTGTCGCTGTCAGGCTCGCAGGGGGCAAGGAGAGCCCCGCTGCGATCTCTTTGGTCGGCACATTCCCCTCATGCTTGGCCATGTCAATGAGGTACTCAATCGCGCGAAGCGGCAAATCGGCAAGGGCAACGTCGAGCACGGAGCCCTCAAACTCCCCATACGCATCTTCAATGCCCTTCTGGGCATCCTCAAGTGAAATCGACGCATCGCGGTCGGCATGCCTGCGCGCATTCGCGAATACGCGATAGCCCACGAGTTGCACGAGATACGCATATCCCCTCGTAGCACAAGCCGTCATTTCAAGCGCCTTGCCATCCAAGTGCAAACCGGCACCTTCCACGGTTGAAGCCATCGAATCCGAAACATCCGACAGCGGAATCGAGGCGAGCTCCTCAGCCTTAGCTCGTTGTAGAAATGTAAGGGCACGGCCGTTGATGAGGTCCATTACGCCCATGGTCAAGCCAGCAAATACAAACGCGATATTCTTGCGTTCGCGGATAAGGTGCTGCACGGCCGCTGCAACGAGCCGCACGTCATCAGCATCCGCATCCTGTATTTCATCGACCGTCACCAGCAGACCGGCACCATGTTGCGTTTCCTGCGACGCCACGCGCGTCAAGACGCCCCGCAACGTCTCAGGCCCGGTCGAGGACTTAGATACGCCCGCTTTCACCACACCAAGACTTGCTTCTAAATGAAGCTCGGTATTGTCCGAGGTGCGTGCGAGCTCATGTTGGATGGCGTCGACGATACTGCCCGCCGCAGTCACGTCAACCACGCGCCAACCATACGACTTCGCAATATCGCCGAGCTCTGTCAACAGCGCCGTCTTGCCCGACCCGCGCGGGCCGGTAATGCGCATGAGCCTTCCGGGGGCGCCCACGCCTTCTTCGATGCCGTCCCTAAAATCATCAATAACCCGCTCGCGTCCGATAAGGACCGGAGGTTCAGCGCCAGCGGTCGGCTTAAACGGGTTGATTATCGTGCGCTTCAATGTCCCCACCTTCCTACTGTCGTCGTTATCGTGATTATAGTATCAATAGTGCAAATAGTGAAAGTAGTGAAAGTAGTGATAATAGGTCAACTATTTAATCATGCGGCCGTTTCCCGCCGCTAACAACTAAAGGTGCCAACAGTCCGCGTTGGACTCTAACAGGAAAACATTTGGCCCCTCAAAAACCACCGCAAGGGGCCTTTGTGGTGGTTTTCGCTCCAACACACCCCGCTGTCTCAACCTGTAACATCCAGCGGCCCTTTTCGGTCCCAGGTGTTACAGATTTAGATGAAGCGATCGACGGCAACCGTTTGTCTAAATCTGTAACAACTACTCGGCAAATTGGGGTCCAGATGTTACAGATCGAGATTAACCGCGAAGCCTCATCCGAAAATCTCAATCTGTAACACCAGGCCCACTTTTAGCGGCCAAGACGTTACAGATCGAGACAAACGAAACCACCACAAAGGGGACAGGCACCTTTGTGGTGGTCCAGAGAAGAATCAGCCCCGATTAAAAGAGGCGACGTCAAGCCCAGTCTACGTTTGGCGACCCCAAATCGAAGCCCAATGGGGCCTTTCAGCCCCCTCATTCCGGGCGGTCGCTTTCTTTTGAATATTGTCGTAAGCTGGTATCACTTATCTTAATGAATGCATACTGTTTGCGAGGTACCCGCCGTGAAACGCTCCACCTATATCGGCCTGCTCGTCTTAGCGTTTGCGATTACCGCAGTCGGCGTAGGAATTATCTATCTCGCATTTCTCCCCGCCTCTGCAACGCAGGCGGTGATTGAGACCGTAAGCTATCCCATCGAAATCCTCACCGATATCGTCAAACCCGATTCAATCACCGTCGATTATGACGGTACGCCCGCAGCGCTTGGGGTCAGCAACTATCCCCGTATCGAACTTGGGGCCAAGCGCTATACCAAGGATGAGCAGCTTATCGGTAAGGCAGCCAAGTTGCTCAAAGGCAAGACGTTTAAGCGGTGGTACGGTGCCGTAATATATCGAGCCAAGAATAGCCAAATGAATGGCGGGTATCATTCGACCCTTGAACTCGATGCGGCAAACGGGAGCAGACTGTGCAACGTCTCATACGACCCCGGCTACGTGGACAACGAAGGGCCGGGGGTCTATATCTCGGATGGCGACGTAATCTACGTCATGGAGGGCGACCAGACGGCAGTCGTCAGTTTTATGGATCAGTGTACCGAAGATGCCTACGAACAAACCTGCGAGCCCGATCCGCAGACAGCGCGCGACAGTGGCTCAGCACGCACTTGGCTATTTGACGATGAAATAGCCTGGACCCCATCGAAATAAGGACCCGCCGGGCAGGCGCCTTTGTGGTGGTCCAAAAAGAAGCCGCCCCAATAAAAAGGGGCGGCATCAAGTAAGTCTATTTATTAGCGTCCCTCAAGACCCAACGAGATCGCGGAAATGTAGCCCGGGGCTTTCCCTTTCCCGAACGCGACCCTCGCGAAGCGCGTGAGCGGGCGGGAAAGGGAAAGCCCCGGGCGGACAATGAAGTGCGTTACTCGGCAGCGGCCTTGAACTTATTGTAGTTAATGAGGCAGCCGGCCTTGACGATGGCACGCTCCTCGGCCGTCATATCGGCAATATAGAGCTCAATCTGCTCGACCGCACCGTCGGCGCGCACCACGTAGGCGGCGATGTCCTTTAGGTCGCCGTCGAGCGCGGCGCGGATACCCGGCACAAAGACGTAGTCGCCCACCTCAAAGTTGGGCTCGGCCTCCATCTGGAAGGGCACCATGCCCCAGTTCATGACGTTGGAGCGATAGCGCTTGGTGGCGTACTCGTGAACGATGTTGGCCAGGCCGCCAATTACGCGCTGGCAGCTCGCGGCCTGCTCGCGGGCGGAACCGTCACCGGGCTTCTTGGCATAGAGCATGGAGCCAAACTCGGTCGCCTTGGCATCGGCCGCGACACCCACGCCGGCCAGTGCCTCGAACACACCGGCAAGCTCGGCATCGAGCGCCGCCAGGTCGCTCGCGGACTCGCCGGAAACGCGACGCTTCTCCACAGCGTCGACCTCCTTGGAGCGACCCACGTAGGCCGGGTCGCGGCGGCTGAGCGTAAACTCAGCCAGGCCCAGCGGATTGGAGCGGAAGGAGCTCGTCTCGCCCGAGGGAATGAGCTCGTCGGTCGTGGTGACCAGGTCCATGATCTTGGAGCACACCTTGAGCAGAATATCGTCGCCGAGCGGCTCCATCGCGGGCCACGGCTTGATGTTGGGGCCTTCGACCAGCTCGTCGGCAGGCTCCGCCTTGCCAAAGCCCCAGTACACACGCTTTTTGTACGGTGCGTCATCAAAGGTGTACTCGCAGGCCTCGTCCCAAGTCTCCTCGGGCAGGTCGGTCGCCGGCGTCAGAACGCCGCCGTTGGCAGCCGTCGCCGCAATGGAGCGGGCGTCCATCAGGGCCACGGCGCTCAGCTGGCCATTGCCCGGCTTGGAACCCTCGCGGTTGGGGAAGTTGCGCGTGGTGTGGCGAATGGACAGGCCGTTGTTGGCGGGCGTGTCGCCGGCGCCGAAGCACGGGCCGCAGAACGCCGTGCGCACGATCGCGCCGGCCTCCATGAGGTCGTAGATATAGCCGCGACGCGTGAGCTCGAGCGCCACGGGCTGGCTCGTGGGATAGACCGACAGCGAGAACTCGCCGCAGCCGGTGTTGGCGCCCTTGAGCACGCGGGCAGCCTGGACCACGGAGTCGTAGTTGCCGCCCGAGCAGCCGGCGATAACGCCCTGCTGCACGTGCAGCTTGCCGTCGACGATCTTGTCGAGCAGGCTAAAGTGCGTCTTGCCCTCGCCGATCTTAGCGGCCTCGAGCTCCACCTCGTGAAGGATGTCCTCGAGGTTCTCGTTGAGCTCGTCAATCTCAAAGCCGTTGGAAGGATGGAACGGCAGCGCAATCATGGGCTTGATGCTCGACAGATCGACCTCGACGCAGCCGTCGTAGTAGGCAACATCGGCAGGCTTGAGCTCGCGGTAGTCGTCGCCGCGGCCGTGCATGGCCAGGAATGCGTGCGTGTCCTCGTCGGTGGCCCAGATGCTCGACAGACAGGTGGTCTCGGTGGTCATGACGTCGACGCCGTTGCGGTAGTCGGTCGTCATGCTCGCGATGCCGGGGCCCACAAACTCCATGACCTTGTTCTTGACGTAGCCCTTGGCAAAGACAGCGCGGATGATGGCGAGCGCCACATCGTGCGGGCCGACGCCGGGGCGCGGGGCACCCGTGAGGTAGATGGCGACGACGCCGGGATAGGCGACGTCGTAGGTGTCGCGCAGCAGTTGCTTTGCCAGCTCGCCGCCGCCCTCGCCCACGGCCATAGTGCCCAGAGCGCCGTAGCGGGTGTGCGAGTCGGAACCCAGGATCATCTTGCCGCAGCCCGCGAAGTTCTCACGCATAAAGGAGTGGATAACGGCGATATGCGGCGGAACGAAGATGCCACCGTACTTCTTGGCGGCCGAGAGGCCAAAGACGTGGTCGTCCTCGTTGATGGTGCCGCCCACGGCGCACAGCGAATTATGGCAGTTGGTGAGCACGTAGGGCAGCGGGAACTGCTCCATGCCCGAGGCGCGCGCCGTCTGGATGATGCCGACAAAGGTGATGTCGTGGCTCGCCATGGCGTCGAAGCGAATCTTGAGTGCCTCGGGATCTCCGGACGTATTGTGTGCCTGGAGGATCGAATACGCGATGGTGCCGCGCTTGGCATCCTCGGGCGTCTGCGTAATACCGCGCTCGGCAGCCTCGGCCGCAGGCACAACCTCGCTGCCGCCGCGCAGGTAGATGCCGTCCTCGTACAGCTTGACCATACTGTCTCCCACTCTGCCCAAAACGATTTGGGCGCATAGCATACATTCGTTCAATATCGTGCCATAGAACGGTTGCGAGTGGGTTACGAATCTGCACGTTCACTTTATCTCAGTAAAGCAAAGAACGAGTTGGGTGCCGGGGGCAGACTTAGACGCCGAAATGACGAGAGTGGATAATCTCCCACTTTGAGCCTGCAAACAGGCCAAAAACGGGAGATTATCCACTCTCATTCTGCGGGCACTCATTTAAGTCTGTCCCCAATGAGTGCCCGGCAGCGTCGGCGGAGCTATAGGTCGCTACCCGTACCTAGCAGCTTGCGCATGACTTGCTCGGGGTTGACTGAGCCGTCGCGCGGGGCCAGGGCGGTGATCTTCTTCTGCATCTTATACTCGTGCAGCTCGTCCTCGAGCTGGCGCACGCGAGCGCGGAGCTTCTCGTTCTCGCGCTCGCGCTCCTCGGAACGCTCCTTCATATCGAGGATGCGCACCACGCCGGCAAGGTTGATGCCCTCGTCGGTCAGTTGGTTGATGAGTTCCAGACGCTCGATATCGGCACGCGAATACAGGCGCGTGTTACCGCCCGAGCGCTGAGGATTCACCAGGCCCTTGGACTCGTAGACGCGCAGAGTCTGCGGGTGCATGCCGGTCAGCTCGGCCGCCACGCTGATCATGTACAGCGGTTTGTTCCTATTGTCCTCGGCCATGCTACCTGACCCCTTTCCGTCTCGTTATCGTCCATCATAAGCCCGCGGGCGTGGGCGTGCGCCGCGACCGCCCTAGTACGTCGCCTTGTAACGATTGACCTTCTCGCGATAGTCGCGCGTGTCGGCCTCGCGCAGCTTGGTCATGGCATCGCGCTCATCGTCGGACAGGTTCGTGGGAACCTGCACCTTGATCTCGACGAGCAGCGCGCCCGTGCGGCCACGGTGCTTAACATCGGGCGCGCCCATCTCCTTAAAGCGGAACTTCTTGCCCGTCTGGGTACCCGCGGGCACTTTCAAACGGACCGTCGCACCGCCGGGCGTGGGCACGTCCACCGTGCAGCCGAGCGCCGCCTCGTAGACCGAGACCGGTACCTCCATGGTCACGTCGGCGCCTTTGCGCTTAAACAGCGGATGCTCCTCCACATGCGTGGTCACGACCAGGTCGCCGCGCTCGCCGCCGGCAACGCCATACTCGCCGCGACGTTTGTAACGCAGCTTGCCGCCGTCGACCGCGCCTGCAGGCACCGAGACCGTAATGGTCTGCTGCTCGCCTGTCGAGGGAATGCGGTAGGTGACCTTGTGCGTCACACCGCGAAACGCGTCCTCGGCCGTCACATCGACGGTCAGCGACAGGTCGCCGCCCTTGCGAGCACGGCTGCGGCCCGCGCCGGCACCGGCAGCACCCGCAGCCCCGGCAAAGCCCGAGCCCCAATCGCTGCCCCAGGCGCCGTTGCCGCTAAAGATGCTGTCGAAGATGTCGCCCCAGCCGCTGGCACCAGCGCCGGCACCGTAGCCGCCGCCATACGCGCCGCCCGCGCCCGGCATGCCGCCAAACATGAGCATCTGGTCGTACTCTTTGCGCTTCTTCTCGTCCGAAAGCGTCTCGTAGGCCTCGCTAATCTCCTTGAACTTGGCCTCGTCGCCGCCGGCATCGGGGTGGTATTTTTGCGCGAGCTTGCGAAACGCGCTCTTGATCTCTTTGTCGGAGGCGCTCTTGGATACGCCCAGGATGTCATAGAAGGTTTTGCCTGCAGCCATCGTAGCTCCTCTCCTGTTTCATCCGCCGCCCAGCGGGCGGCGGCTCATGCTTTCATATGGCACTAGGCCAGAAAGGGCCCCGGGTGTTGCCCCGGGGCCCTTCTCAATTACTCCTCGGTGCTCTCGGCCGTATCGGCCGTAGCATCCTCGGGCGCCGCTTCGGGCTCCGGTGCGGGGCGCTTCTCGCCACCGTAGGTCACCGTCACCATCGCGGAACGCAGGATGCGATCCGCCATGCGGTAGCCCTTCTGGTACACGTCGTTGACAGTCTCGTCGTACTGCGATGCGTCCTCGACACGCCCCACGGCCTGGTGCTCGAGCGGATCGAACGCCTCGCCCTTGGGGTCGATAGGCTCAACGCCCTCGTGCGCAAACACATCGAGCAGCTTGGCATGTACCGCGTCAACGCCATCGACGAACTGCTTAAAGTCGTCGGAAAGCTCTTGGCTGCGGGCATGGTCGATTGCGCGCTCGATATCGTCGATCACCGGCAACAGCGCGGTGACAAGCTTCTCGGTCGCGCGCTCGCGCTCGGCGATGCGCTCGTTGGCGGTGCGGCGACGGAAGTTCTCCCAGTCGGCCTGCAGACGGGCGGTGCGCTCGGTAGCGTCCTTCGCCTTGTCCTCGGCGGCCTTCTGAGCCTCTGCCGCAGCATCGAGCTCATTGCGCACATCGGCAAGCTCCTTTTGGGCCTGCTCGAACTTGAGCTTAAAGTCGTTGTCGGCGGCTTCTTCACCGGCGCGGATAGCGGCTTCCACCATCTCGTCCTCGGTCATCGTCGCCTCCTTGTTAGAATCCTCTACCTGGTTCTCGGCAGCCTCGGCGGCCGGGGCCTCGTTGGCCTCGGTATCGTCAACGGCCTCTACGGGAATCTTCACGTCCTTCTCCTCAGAGTCAACGGGGGCGGCGCCAGCGGCGGCCGCCTCCGTGCGAGCTTTACGGGCGGACATGATTATTTGTCCTCGTCGTCCACAACCTCGTAGTCGGCGTCGACAACGTCATCGTCGGCAGGCTGGGCGCCAGCGGCACCGTCGGTCTGCTGCTGAGCGTCGGCGTAGACAACCTGGGCCAGCTCGTAGGCCACGGACTGCAGGGACTCGCCGGCGGCCTTGATAGCCTCGACGTCAGAGCCCTCGAGCGCCTTCTTGGCGTCGGCGATAGCGGCCTCGGCCTTGGACTTCACGTCGGCGGAAACCTTGTCGCCCAGCTCGTTGAGGGTCTGCTCGGTGGAGTAGCACAGGCTATCGGTCTGGTTGCGGACCTCGACCTCTTCCTTCTGCTTCTTGTCCTCCTCGGCATGAGCCTCGGCGTCCTTGACCATACGATCGACTTCGTCGTCGGACAGAGCGGTGGAGCCGGAAATGGTGATCTGCTGCTCCTTGCCGGTGCCCTTGTCCTTAGCGGAGACCTTGACGATGCCGTTGGCGTCGATGTCGAAGGTGACCTCGATCTGCGGCACGCCGCGGCGGGCAGCCGGGATGCCGGTCAGCTGGAACTTACCGAGCGACTTGTTATCGCGGGCAAGCTCGCGCTCGCCCTGGAGCACGTTGATCTCGACGCTGGTCTGGTTGTCGGCAGCGGTGGAGTAGACCTCGGTCTTGGAGGTCGGGATCGTGGTGTTGCGGTCGATCATCTTGGTCATGATGCCGCCCATGGTCTCGACGCCCAGCGACAGCGGGGTAACGTCGAGCAGCAGGATGCCCTCGACGTCGCCGGTGAGCACGCCGCCCTGGACGGCAGCGCCGTCGGCAACGACCTCGTCGGGGTTCACGGACATGTTGGGCTGCTTGCCGGTCATGGTCTTGACCAGATCCTGGACGGCGGGCATACGGGTGGAGCCGCCGACGAGGATGACCTCGGTCAGATCGGAGAGCTTGAGCTTAGCGTCGCGCAGGGCGTTGGTGACAGGCTGCTTGCAGCGCTCGAGCAGGTCGCGGGTGATCTTCTCGAACTCGGCGCGGGTCAGCGTGTAGTTGAGGTGCAGCGGGCCGGACTGGTTCATGGTGATGAACGGCAGGTTGATGGTGGACTGCTGGGCTGCGGAGAGCTCCTTCTTGGCGTTCTCGGCGGCCTCCTTCAGACGCTGCAGGGCCATGGGGTCCTGACGCAGGTCGACACCGTTCTCCTGCTGGAACTTATCGGCCATCCAGTCGATGACGCGCTGATCCCAGTCGTCGCCGCCCAGGTGGTTGTCGCCCGAGGTGGACAGAACCTCAAACACGCCGTCGGCGAGGTCGAGGATGGAGACGTCGAAGGTACCGCCGCCCAGGTCGAAGACCAGGATGCGCTGGTCGGTGCCCTGCTTGTCCAGGCCATAGGCAAGAGCAGCAGCAGTCGGCTCGTTGACGATACGCTTGACGTTGAGGCCGGCGATCTTACCGGCGTCCTTGGTGGCCTGACGCTGGGCGTCGTTGAAGTAGGCCGGGACGGTGATGACGGCGTCGGCGACTGTCTCGCCCAGATACTTCTCGGCGTCGGCCTTCATCTTTGCGAGCGTCATGGCGCTCACCTGCTCGGCGGTATAATCCTTGCCCTCGATATCGACGACGGCGCGGCCGCCCTGGCCCTCCTTGACCTCATACGGCACGGTCTTGATCTCGGAGGTGCACTCGGAGTACTTGCGGCCCATGAAGCGCTTGATGGAGAACACGGTGTTCTTGGGGTTGGTGACAGCCTGGTTCTTAGCGGCCTTACCCACAACGCGGTCGCCGTCGGCACGGAAGCCCACGACGGACGGGGTGGTGCGGTCGCCCTCGGCGTTCACGATAATGGTCGGAGAACCGCCCTCGAGAACGGCCATGGCGGAGTTAGTAGTACCAAGGTCGATACCAAGAATCTTACTCATTAGAAATTCCCTCTCTCTTTTGCGTTCGCGTCGCCTCGACGGTCTGTCGCGCGGCGCTTCGGCTTGTCTTTCAGGATGTAGTGTATCCCCTTATGGGCTGGAATATACAAAATCTAAGTCAATTCATATAAGATTTCTTATTGCTGAGAGTTTAGGTTCTTAAATGCGCAGGTAGATGCGCTGATTGAGTTCTCGGCAAATCTATTGAGATCTATGTAGAGATGGCTGAGGTTTGGGTCCGAAGGTGCCTGGGGCTGCCTTGCGGAAAGGGTATCTCGGTCTGAGCGCGAATTCTGGGACACAGTTTCCGCCGGGCGGTCCAACCGGAAGCTGCGACCCGTTTTTCGGCCAAATAACGGGATGCGCTTTCCACAAGCACGCTCAATCGCCCTATATTTCAAGTCACCTATAGCTAACATTTGCGCAGCTCAACGGCCCCACCTGCGCGTTTTTTAGTAAACCTTGGCATACTCGGCGAACGGTATGAAGATGCCGGCCAGAGGGTATTGCAAACGGTCGCTCCCGTGGTATGTTTTTGCCCGAATCAAACCGGCGCGCATCGCCTGTAGCGTCGGTCAACAGAGAGGAAACTACCATGGCTCATCCCGTAATTGATGCCGACGAGTGCATCGCTTGTGGCGTTTGCGTCGACTCCTGCCCCGCTGGCGTTCTGGAGCTCCAGGACGTCGCTACCGTCGCTGACGAGGACTCCTGCGTCGCCTGTGGCGCTTGCCAGGACGCTTGCCCCGCCGGCGCGATCACCGAGATCGTCGAGGAGTAACAACTCCCCCGCTTGCACACTCACAAGTACACCGTGCACAAAAAGGAGGCCTCCGCATCGCCGCGGAGGCCTCCTTTTGCATGTGTTCTAGGACAAATCATCCTCGTAGGGCATTAAATCGGCAAGGTAGCCCTTCTCCTTGAGCATGGCCTCGATCTCGTCGAGGGTTTGCTCATCCTCTGCCGCAATGCGATGGAAGTGATAGCCGCTCGTCACCGTTAATAGTGGAAAGCTCTTGCCGCTCTCGATATCGTGCAGGTAGCGCTCAACATCGCGACGATTGCGAATGTCCAGGTCGGCCGTGATCTTACCGTACACGCGGTGGTTGACGATCACGTTGAGCACGGCGCCGCCCGCGTCGACGATGCTCGTGAGCTCATCGCCCGCCTGCTCCACGCCGTGGCGTACCTTGACCAGACGCGTGGGCACAGCCGGGCTACTCGCGGCTTCCTGCAGCACGTAGCCGCGGTTGGTCGCCACGATATCGTGCCCATCGGCACGCAACAGGGCAATATCCTGAACCACGACCTGACGGCTCACGCCAACCTCGCGGGCAAGTGCGCTGCCCGAAACGGGCTCCTTGGCTCCTTCGAGCACGCCCATGATGGCACGGCGACGCTCGCGGGCGTTCATTATTTACCGTCCAGCAGACGCAGGTGCTTAAGCGAGAGGTCGAGGATCGGCGCGGAGTGCGTCAGGGCGCCCGAGCTAATGTAGTCGACGCCCAGGTCGGCAAGCGCGCGGATATTGTTAGCGTCCACGTTGCCCGAGCACTCGGTCTTGGCGCGACCGGCGATAAGCTCGATGGCGGCGGCCATGTCGTCATGGGTCATGTTGTCGAGCATGATAATGTCGGCACCGGCCTCCACGGCTTCGCGCACCATGTCCAGGTTCTCGCACTCAATCTCAACTGTCGTGGTAAACGACGCATGGGCGCGCGCCATCTCGATCGCGCGCGTCACGCCACCGGCGGCATCGATATGGTTGTCCTTGAGCATGACGGCTGTCGACAGGTTGTAGCGATGGTTGCTGCCGCCGCCGATCTCAACCGCCGCCTTCTCGAAAACGCGCATGCCCGGCGTGGTCTTGCGTGTGTCGACAAGCACGGTCTTGGTACCCTCGAGCGCCGCTGCCATTCTGTGCGTATAGGTAGCGATACCGCTCATGCGTTGCAGGTAGTTGAGCGCCACGCGCTCGCCCGAAAGCAGCACGCGCGCATCGCCGCGCACCTGGCCCACGTGGTCGCCGGCGTGCACCTCGTCACCGTCGGCAACATCAAACAGCACCGAGCTCTGCGGGTCCAGCAGCTCAAAGGTGCGGGCGAACACGTCCAGACCGGCGATGATGCCGTCGGCCTTGGCGATAAGCTCCACCGTGGCGGGGCGCGCCGTGGGGCACACGCTCGCCGTGCTCACGTCCTCAAACGTAATGTCCTCGCGCAGAGCCTGCAGGATCAGATCATCGACGACGAGTTTCATGGTAATGGGATTCATGGTCTACTCCTCCACGGCCTGCGTGCCGACGGCACAGGCCAAATCATCGATTGCAAGGGTATCGGAACTCAGGGCGCGATGGCGTCCATCAAGCGCGGGCTCGCCCGCCTGCTCCACGGCCAGCGACTCGCCGGTGCGCATACGCCAAGCAGCGCGGCGACCCCAGACTAGGGACTCGAGCAGGCTGTTGGAAGCTAGGCGATTCTTGCCGTGAACGCCGTTGCAGGCCGTCTCGCCGGCGGCGTAGAGCTCGGGCATCGAGGTGCAGCCGTCCTTGTCGACCCACACGCCGCCCATAAAGTAGTGCTGCGTGGGTGTGACGGGGATGGGCTCATCCAAGATGTCGCGACCGTCCTCAAGGCAGCGCGCGCGGATGTTGGCGAAGTGCCCGGTCACCACGTCGCGCTCGACGGGGGCAAAGCTCAGCCACTCGTGCTCGGTGCCGTCCTGCTTCATCTGCTCGCGAATAGCGGCGGCGACCACGTCGCGCGGCTGCAACTCGTCGGTAAAGCGCTCGCCGGCGGCGTTGAGCAAAATCGCGCCCTCGCCGCGGCAGCTCTCGCTGATCAGGAAGGTGCGGCCTGGCTGCGGCGAGAACAGTCCCGTGGGGTGGATCTGCACGTAGTCCAGGTGCTCCATCTTAATGCCATGCTCCTGAGCGATGTAGCAGGCATCGCCCGTGAGCTGTGGATAGTTGGTCGAGTGGTCGTATACGCCGCCGATGCCGCCCGTTGCCCACAGCGTGTGACGGGCATGGATCTTAAACGGCTCGCCGGCATGCGCGCCCTCGGCGGCATTTACCAGCTCGTCAGCGGGACGAACCGAGTTGTCCTCGTCCACGGGAACGGCAACGACACCGGCACACACCGTGGCGCCGTCACGCTCGCCCGTCAGGATGTCGGTCATGGCCACGTGCTCCAAAATCTGCACGTTATCCAGTTTGCGAACGGCCTGAAGCAGCTTGGTCGTGATCTCCTTGCCCGTAATGTCGGCATGGAAGGCAATGCGGGGGCGGCTGTGCGCACCCTCGCGGGTAAAGTCGAGGCTGCCGTCGGCCTTGCGCTCAAAGTCCACGCCCATCGCCAGCAGGTCGTTGATGACCGAGCGGCTCGAGCGGATCATGATGTCGACGCTCTCGCGGCGGTTCTCGTAGTGGCCGGCGTGCATGGTGTCCTCAAAGAAGGCATCGTAGTCCGAGCCCTCGGGCAGCACGCAAATGCCGCCCTGCGCGAGCATCGAATCGCACTCGTCGACAGCGCCCTTGGAGAGCATGATCACGCGCGTGCTCGTCGGCAGATTGAGGGCCGCGTACAGGCCCGCCACGCCGCAACCGGCAATGACAACGTCGCACTCCATGTCGGGGTATTGTTTGGTTTCCACAGGAATCCTCTCCCTTGTTATGTGACATAAGGGACTGTCCCTCATGTCACATTGGCTTAGCGCGCCGCGTACTCGAGCATGCGGCCGAGCGTAAGTTTGGCCTGGTCGGCGGCCTCGTCCGACACGCCGATCTGCACCTCGCCCTCGCCCGTCTCCAGGCAGCGCACGAGTTTTTCGAGCGTGATGAGATCCATGTTGACGCAGGTGGGCTGCACTGCGGGGAAGTAGAACTTTTTGCCGGTGCCCTCGCAGCGGCGCTCGAGCTCGTAGAGCACGCCGCGGACCGTCACGATAATGAACTCGCTCGCGTCGGACTCCTCGGCGTACTTGATGATGCCGGCGGTGGAGCCGATGTAGTCGGCCTCGGCCAAGACGTCGGTCTTGCACTCAGGATGCGCCAGCACGAGCGCGTCGGGGTGGGCCTCCGTCGCGTCGACGATCTGCTCGACGGTGATGATGTGATGGCGCGGGCAGTAGCCGTTGTTGAGGATGACGTGCTTTTGGGGCACCTGCTCGGCTACGAAGCGGCCCAGGTTCTGGTCGGGAATGAACAAGATGTGCTGCTGCGGCAGCTCGGAGACGATCTTGACGGCGTTTGAGCTGGTAACGCACACGTCACTCCAGCTCTTGATCTCGACCGTGGAGTTGACGTAGCAGACCACGGCCAGGTCGTCGCCGTACTCGGCGCGCGCCGCATCGACCGTCTCGCGCTTGACCATGTGCGCCATGGGACAGTCCGCGCCCGGCTCGGGCAGCAGCACGGTCTTGGTGGGATTGAGCAGCTTGGCGCTCTCGCCCATAAACTCCACGCCGCACAGCACGATGGTCTGCTGCGGCAGGCTCTTGGCAAGCTTTGCCAGGTAGAAGCTGTCGCCGACGTAATCGGCCACAGCCTGAACCTCGGGCGCCACGTAATAGTGCGCCAGGATCACCGCGTCGCGTTGGGTTTTAAGTTGCTGAATGGCCTCGACGAGCTCTGCGGGCACCAATGCCGCGCGCTCCGTTGCCGTCGTTGCCGATGCCAGGCCGGCCGCAATGTCGCGTGCAAGCTCCGACGCATCCATGTTCGCGCTCTGTGCCATCAAGGCCCCTCTCTTTTGGCGAATCTTGGGGCTTTAGTATGACACCTAGGTTTACAGCTGACAAGACAGCTGTAAACCTAGGTGTAAAGTTGAAATAAAGATTCGACCATGCGGCAAGTCCATATTCGAACTGGCAAGCTGAGGATAGCCGAGCTCTCGATAGCGCAGGAGGCATCTTTCGCCACCGCAATTCCGCTCGGCGCGAGTTGCACGCCGTGGGGCGCAAACGGGACACGCCTCCGCGAGCGGTCCGCACCCAATGTGGCAAAATCGAACTACTAAGGGGGCTCAGAATGCTCAAGATTATTGCCTGCGACGATGACGTCGCTTTTCTAGATAGACTGCACCGGATGATCGACCGTTGGTCGATCGAGACGGGCACGGCGGTCGATGTTGCGCTCGTCACGCGCGGCGAGGACCTGCTGGCGCGCCATGCCGCGTCGCGCGCCGACATCATCTTGCTCGACATGATCATGCCGCTCGTCAACGGCATGGACACCGCACGCGAATTGCGCCAGGCCGACACCGCCGTGCGCCTGGTGTTCCTTACCTCGTCGCCCGAGTTTGCACTGGAGTCCTACGAGGTCCGCGCCTTCGACTATCTGCTCAAGCCCGTGACTTACGAACGCCTGGCGCAGTTACTCGACGAACTTTCGAGCATGCGCCCGGCGGCAACCGACGAGCTCGTGATCAAAACGTCCTTTGGCTACCACGCCCTGCGCCTGTCCGACATCGAATATGCCGAGGCGCGCAACAAGCACGTGGTCTTCCACCTGCGCGACGGACGCGATATCGAGGCACTCGAGTCGTTCCGCAGCGTCGAGGACCGCTTGGCGCAAAATGCCACCTTCTTTAAATGCCACCGTAGCTACCAGGTCAATCTGCGCAACATCGACCACTTCAATCGCACGGAAATCGTCATGCGCTCGGGTGCGTGCATACCGCTCGCGCGCAGCTGCAAGCAGGGATTCCAAGACGCCTACTTTGCGGTGCGGTTCGAGGGCGGGAGACGCTGATGCTTTCCTCGGCAGAACTGGTACTTTGGGCAATCCACCATGCGACGACGTTGCTCTTTGGCGTCTTTGCCTCGGCGGCGCTGTGCGGCGTCGAGATCAACGGCCGCCATTCGCTCGAACTGGTGGGGGTCGGCGCCGTAACCGGATGCGCATTCGGCCTCGCCAATGCCGTCGGCGGCGAGCTTTTCGCCCGACAGGCCTATCCACTCGTCGTGCATCTGCCGCTTGTCGTCTACCTGTGCGTACGCTATCGCCTGAGTCCGCTGCTCGCCATCCTGGGCGTTACCAGTGCCTACCTGAGCTGCCAGTTTAGCAACTGGATGGGCATCGCCGCATTCGCCGCCACCGATTCGCAGGTCGCGTACTACGTGGCGCGCATCATCACCACGCTCGGCGTCTTTGCCGTCTTATTGCATTGGGCAAGCGACATTGGCCCCCGCCTGGCGATCAAAAGCCCCACCGAGCTGGAGATTCTGCTCATCCTGCCGCTCGTCTACTACATCTTCGACTACGCCACCAACGTCTATACCACGCTCTTCCACTCGGGCTCGGTAGTAACCGTTGAGTTTTTGGCCTTCGCCCTTTGCGCCTCCTACCTTATGTTTCTTGCCGTCTACCTTCGCGAATACGAGGCAAAGGAAATCGCCGAGCGCGAGCGCTGGATGCTCGCGACCCGCGACAGCGCGGCCATCAAAGAGCTCGAAGCCTGGCGCCAGTCCGGACGCGAGCTCTCGGTTCTCCGTCACGACATGCGCCACTACCTGCGCGGCCTAGCGGCCCTGATCGAAGAGGGTCACACCGATGAGGCACTCGAGCGCATCGACGCGCTCTGCGAGACCAACGACCGCACCGCCGTGCGCCGCTACTGCGCCAACGAAACGGTCAACATTGCGCTCTCGTCGCTTTCCGCGGACATCAACGCGCGCGGCATCACCGCCGATCTGCGCGCCGCCGTGCCCGAAACCGTCCACGTGGGCGATGTCGATCTATTCAGTGTGGTATCGAACGCCCTGGACAATGCCATCGCCGCGGCGAGCGCCGCCCCCGAAGGCAAGCGGTTTGTCGACCTGGACCTTCGCTACGAAGACGGTCAGCTTCTATTGCTGGTTTCCAACACGTTTGGCCGTGCGCCGCACATGGTCGACGGCATGCCCGTGGCTCAGCACACTGGGCACGGCTTTGGCACCAAGAGCATTAAACTTGCCGTCGAGCGCATGAACGGCAACTGCCAGTTCCGCATTAACGGCGACCGGTTTGAGCTGCGCGCCGTGATGTAGGGGCTGCCGCCAGCCTCGCTACAGCGGTGCAGCCGCCGGGGTCAGCTGCTTGATGTAGGCCCACATGCGCTGCTTGGCGGCCTTGTCGGTGAGCGCCGCCTCAAAACCGTCGAGCGCCAGCACGCGGCGCCCCTGCACATGGGCGACCAGGCCGGGCTTGAGCATGGCGGTGTCAAAGTCATCAATCGCCACAAGCATATCGGCATAGGTCTCGCGCATGACATCGGCCGCGCTGTTGTCCAGCAGCAGCACCGCCTCGGGGTCTAAGGTCTCCAGCGCCTCGCGGAACAGATCGCACGTCAGGGCCTCGCCCGCCGCGACCGCTCCGTCGCCCGCGCCGGCGACGCTTGCCAGCACGCAAAAATCCTCGGGGGCATATCCGATGGCGCCGAGCGCCTTGCGCAACGCGGCGCCATCCGCGCCGGCAGCCAGCTCGCCGCCCGAGCACTCGGCTTCATCCAAATCGCCTTTGACCAGCACAATCGGCGAGCACGCGTTGCCCGCGATACGCACACCGCGATCTGCAAGCGACGCGAGCTCCTGCTCGGTCGCCTGAGCGATGGCTTCTTTTTTCTGGCTTTGTGACGTGGGCATGCGCTCTCCAATCGTTTGCGTGCCCACCATTATATAAAAGAGCCGCCCGCGAGTGGTTGCTTTGCGGGCCGCTGGGTATAAGCACGGTCGTACTGAGTTTTACGCGGCCGAGCCGCGTCGTATTATGGAGGTCACCATGGCTGACATTAAGCAGATTACCCCCGAGAACTTCGGCGCTGTCGTCAACGATAGCCTGCCCGTACTGGTTGATTTTTGGGCCCCGTGGTGCGGCCCCTGCCGCTCGCTCTCGCCCATCGTAGACGAGGTTGCCGACGAGCTGGCCGGCAAGTTGGCTGTGGCCAAGTGCAACGTCGACGACAACCAGGACCTGGCCATGAAGTTTGGCGTCATGAGCATCCCCACGCTGATCGTCTTTAAGAACGGCGAGGAGGTCGACCGCTCGGTTGGCGCCCTACCCAAGGCAAGACTTCAGGCACTGCTGGAGAAACATCTGTAATACGCTTGTTACTTGTCTGCCGTCCATGAGCGGTTTCGCACCGCTCGCCGGAGTGCCAAACGCAAGGTATGCGACCACGGATAGTATGGTAGATACAAACAGCCCCCAGTGAACGGGTGCGGGTCAGACGGACTCGCACCCGTTTTCTTATGCGGCGGCGCTCAAGGCGGGCGTAGTAGAATCTGAACCACCATATCGCCCCGTACAAAAGGAGATTCCTATGCATGACGTCGGAATGAACATGAGCCAGCTTGCCATGAGCGTCAAGCAGGTCGACGACACCATTGAGCTCGCTCACGAGTGGAGCCATCAGCTGCTGCATGCGACCGAGAACTTTGACATGGAGCGCATTGGCGCCAAGCTCGAGGCCGCCATGTCTGCGCTGCACGAGGCGCACGATGCGCTCGAGGGCTACGAGGAGGCCATCGAGGCAGATCACAACTCCGTCGGCTCTGTGAAACTGGTGTAACGTGGCCGAGCACGAGCACGGCTGCGGGTACGAGCACGAGCATCCGCACGGGGCGGACGACGATGCGAGCTGCCGCTACAGCGGCTCCAGCTCCGAGCTGGTCCGCTTTTCGGTCACCGCGCCCGACGACCTGCTGCGCCGCTTTGACGAGCAGATCGCGCGCCGTGGTGACGTGGCTAACCGATCCGAGGCCGTACGCGATCTGATTCGCGCCTCGATCGCCAAGGAACAGATGCGCACGCCCGACGAGCAGGTCATCGGTTCGCTCACCATGATCTATGACCACCATACCGGCGATCTGACGCGCCGTCTGGACGAGGTGCAGCACGACTACACCGACGAGATCGTCTCGACCATGCACGTGCATCTGGACCACCACAACTGCCTGGAGATTCTGGCGCTCAAGGGTCGCGGCGAGCGTGTCTACGAGCTGGCCGACCGGTTACTGGGGCTGCGCGGCGTTAAGCACGGCGAGCTCACGTGCGCCGCCACCAAGCAGAGCCTGGGACTGTAGCGCACCTGTCCCTATTTGGTCGGTTTTGATGAGGGGTGTCGCATGCGACATGTGCATATTCATGTAACGGGCATTGTGCAGGGCGTTGGCATGCGGCCGTTTGTGTATCGCGAGGCCATGGCGCATGGCATTTGCGGATGGGTGCTCAACGCGGGCGACGGCGTGCATATCGAGGCGCACGCTCCGGCCGATGCGCTCGATGCTTTTGTTGCCGCGCTTTCTGAGCATGCGCCTGCGGCAGCCCGCGTAGAGTATGTCGAGGTTGTGGACCTGGCAGCCCACGGTTGGGATACCGCCAATGAACAGGGTTTTCGCATCGTAGCATCGCAGGACCAGACCGCGCACACGACGCTCGTCTCGCCCGATATCGCCACCTGCGATGATTGTCTGCGCGAGTTGTTCGACCCCGCCGATCGGCGCTATCACTACCCTTTTATCAACTGTACCAACTGCGGACCGCGCTTTACCATCATCCGGTCGCTGCCTTATGACCGAGCGGCCACGTCGATGAATTGTTTTCCTATGTGTCCTGAGTGTGCCGCGGAGTATGCCGACCCACTCGACCGGCGTTTTCACGCGCAGCCCGATGCCTGCTTTGATTGCGGGCCGCATATCATGTGGCGCGAAGCGAGCGTGGGCGATGAGCCGGGCGAAGCCGCCGCGTTGCCGGCCGTCGGCACCACGCGCGAGACCAGCGACGCCATTATCGACCGCTGTGTTGAGCTGCTGGCCGGTGGCGGTATCGTCGCCATCAAGGGTCTGGGCGGATTTCACTTGGCATGCGACGCTTCCAACGAGCAGGCGGTAGCCGAGCTTCGCCGCCGCAAACGCCGCAGCAACAAACCGCTTGCCGTTATGGTACGCGACCTTGCCGACGCTGAACGCCTGTGCCATGTCAACGACGTTGCACGCGGCTTGCTGGCCGGCAGCATTCGCCCCATTGTGCTGCTGCGCCGACGTGCTGCTTGCGAGAGCGGCGGCTCCCCCGACGCCCTCGCGCTCGCGCCGTCCGTCGCGCACGACCTTCCAGAGCTCGGTATTATGCTCCCCTACACCCCGCTTCAGCATCTGTTGCTTGCCGCGGCAGAAGCCCGCGGTATGCACGCGCTCGTCATGACCAGCGGAAACCTGAGCGAAGAGCCCATCGAGACCGATGACGATCTTGCCTGGGAGCGCCTCGTTGCCGCCGGCATTGCCGACGCGCTGCTCGGCAACGACCGCGCGATTCTCTCGCGCTACGACGACTCCGTGGTGCGCGTGGTCGACGGCGCCGTTATGCCTGTGCGTCGCGCGCGCGGATATGCGCCGCAGCCGTTAGCGCTGCCGGCGCTCGACGGCACTGCACCCTGCGTGCTCGCCTGCGGGCCGCAGCAAAAAGCTACGATCGCGCTCACGCGCGAGGACGCCGACGGCCATGTGGCCTGTTTTGTGTCGCAGCATATCGGCGATGTCGAAAACGGCGAGACCTTCGATGCCTGGAACGCCGCGCGCACGCGCTTGGAAAACCTCTTTGACCTGGCGCCTGCCGCCTTGGCATGTGACATGCATCCCAGCTATCTGTCGAGCCAGTGGGCGCGTGAACTGGCACGGAAGCACAATCTGCCGCTTATCGAAGTCCAACATCATCATGCGCATATCGCGAGCGTGATGGCCGAGGCCATCGCCGCGGGCCAGCTTACAACCGACGCGCGTGTCCTTGGCATCGCCTTTGACGGCACCGGCGCCGGCACCGATGGGACCATTTGGGGCGGCGAGTTTCTTGTTGCCGGCCTTGCCGATTTTGAACGCGCCGCGCACCTGCGCACCTGGGCGCTCCCCGGCGGGGCAGCCTCCGTGCGCGACGCCCGCCGCAATGCCTTTGCCCTGCTGAGCGAGCTCGGCCTGCTCGAGCACCCGGGTGCCGCGGGGCTATTGGGCGCCCTCGACGAGCAAACGCGCAGCGTGACAGCAACCATGATCGAGCGCGGCATCAACAGCCCGCGTACCAGCAGCATGGGGCGTCTCTTTGATGCCGCGGCGGCAATTCTGGGCATCTGCGACAAGGCAACCTACGAGGGCGAGCCCGCCATCGAACTCGAAGCCGCCGCCTGGCGCGCGCTCGGCGGTAAGACCGTTCGTCTCGACGGCAATCATGCAGGCGTATTCACGTCTGCCGACGACTCCCCCATCTTGGACCCCCAACCGCTCATCGAATCTCTTCTGAATGGAATTGAGGCAGGCACGCCGACCGACAGGCTCGCCCTCGAGTTTCACATCGCCATTACGCACGCTACGACCCACATCGCGTGCGAGATCTGCAATCGCGAAAACCTCGATACCGTCGCGCTCTCGGGCGGTGTGTTCATGAACCGGCTTTTGCTTCAGCTCCTTACCCACGAACTCAAAGACGCCGGTCTTGCCGTCTTGGTCCCCCATACTGTGCCCGTCAACGACGGCTGCATCGCCTACGGTCAGGCCGCCATCGCTCGCGCTCGCCTCGCGCAGACAGCATCGCGATAGGCGTTTTGCCAGCCTGCGCGCCGCCGTCTCACAGGTGTAACGCGTTTGCTCGTGACTCCCGCGAGCGCTACCATCAACTGATGGATAATTAGGCGCCTATCCAGCGCAAAACGTATAAAAGGGGAACATTATGTGCCTTGCCGTTCCCGGTAAAGTGGTCAAACGCGACGACGACCTTAAGGCGACCGTCGACATGATGGGCATCGAGCGCCCCGTTTCGCTGCGCCTCGTGCCGACGGCACAGGTAGGCGACTATATTCTCGTGCACGCCGGCTTTGGCATTCAGATTGTCGACGAGCAGGAAGCCCAAGAGACACTCGAGCTCGTCAATACCATGACCGAGCTGGCCGAAGAGGACCAGCTCGCCACTAACCCGGCCGAGGCATACTAGTGGCGGCGGCGCAGCCGGTTCGCTCCGGTATCGACTTTTCGGCATTTCGCGACCCCAAGCTGGCTCGCGAGCTCATCGATCGTATTCATGAGCTTGTCGGCAACCGCAGCATCAACCTTATGGAAGTCTGCGGTACGCATACCGTGAGCATCGGTCGCTATGGCTTTCGCTCCATTATGCCTGCCGGGCTCAAACTGCTGAGCGGTCCGGGTTGCCCCGTCTGTGTTACCGCCAACCGCGATATCGACCATGCAATCGCGCTCGCCAAGATGGACGGCGCCATCATCACCACCTTTGGCGACATGATGCGCGTGCCCGGGTCGTCTACCTCGCTCGCCGCGCAAAAGGCGGCGGGGCGCGATATTCGCATTGTGTACTCCCCGCTCGATGCACTCGATATCGCCGAACACAACCCCGATCGCCCGGTCATCTTTATGGGCGTCGGCTTTGAGACCACGACGCCCACCATCGCCGCCGCCATTTTGGAGGCCGATGCACGCGGACTCCAGAACTTCTCGGTCTATTGCGCCCACAAGACCACGCCGCCGGCGCTGCGCGCCATCGCCAACGATCCCGAGACCACTATCGACGGCTTTATCCTTCCGGGACACGTCGCTACCATCACGGGCCTGGCACCCTTTGGGTTTTTGGTCGATGAGTTCGAGACCCCCGGCGTAGTCACCGGGTTTGAGCCGGTCGATATCCTGCAAGGTATCTGCATGCTGGTCCAGATGGTTGTCGAGAAAAGGCCGGCGATCGACAACGCCTACCGCCGTGGCGTCAACGCTGACGGCAACCCCGTAGCGCGCCAGCTGGTCGAGCAGGTATTTGAGCCGTGCGACACCACGTGGCGCGGACTGGGACCGATTGCCAACTCGGGTCTTTCCATCCGGCCCGAATTCGCGCGCTTTGATGCCGGCGCCCGCTTTGACGTGCCCGTTGAGGCGACGGTCGAGCCACGCGGGTGCCGCTGCGGCGACGTGCTGCGCGGCGCCATCACGCCGAGCGACTGCCCGCTGTTCGGCCACGCATGTACGCCCGAACATCCCGTCGGACCGTGCATGGTGAGCTCCGAAGGTAGCTGCGCGGCGTACTACCGCTACCGCGACCATTAGGTTCCGCCGTTCTAACGAACGGCGGACCGGTCGACGCTGCGCCTCACCCATATAATTCCACCCACGATTGGAGTTTTCGATATGTCCCGTACTGCCACCGATAGCACTGTCCTGCTGGGCCACGGCTCCGGCGGCCAGATGATGAAGCGCATTATCGATGAGGTCTTTCTGGATGCCTTTGGGTCGCCCGAGCTGCTTGCGGGCAACGATGCCGGTGTCGCCGCGCTGCCCGCAAGCGGGCGAATCGCCATGTCGACCGACAGCTTTGTGGTAACGCCGCAGTTCTTCCCCGGCGGCAATATCGGCCGCCTCGCCGTATGCGGAACCGTCAACGACGTCGCGACCTCGGGCGCTAACGTGCGCTACCTCTCATGCGGCTTTATCCTCGAAGAGGGCTATCCCATGGACAAGCTGCGCCAGATTGTGCAGACCATGGCCGAAACGGCACATGAGGCAGGTGTGAAGATTATCACCGGCGACACCAAGGTGGTCGAGCGTGGCGGTGCCGACGGCGTCTACATCAATACCGCCGGCGTGGGCGAGGTGCCCGCAGGCGTGACGCTCAGCGGTGCCAACTGCCGCCCCGGCGACGTCATCCTGGTATCGGGTACGCTAGGCGACCACGGCATCGCCATCATGAGCCAGCGCGAGGGCTTGGCGTTTTCGAGCGACATCGAAAGCGATGCTGCGCCGCTCAATCATCTGATTGCCGACGTGCTCGCCGCCGCCCCCGACACCCGCTGCTTCCGCGACCCCACGCGCGGCGGCCTGGCATCCACGCTCAACGAGTTTGCCCAGGCCAGCGGTGTTGCCATCGAGGTCAACGAGGATGCCGTGCCTGTGCGTCCCGACGTACAGGCCGCCTGTGAGATGCTCGGCTACGATGTGCTGCAGGTGGCAAACGAGGGCAAGATGGTTGCCGTCGTGCCGGCCGAGCAAGCCGATGCCGCGCTGAGCGCCATGCGCGCCGCCCGCTACGGCGAGAATGCCGCCATCATCGGTCGCGTGCTGCCACTTGCCGAGGGCGCCCATCCCGCCGTGCGCGTGCGCACCGGCTGGGGCTCGACCCGCATTCTCGACATGCTCGTGGGAGAACAGCTGCCGAGAATTTGCTAGGGCGGAACCACACGGTCGGCGCAATGTGACCTGATATCCCTGAAGATGTTCAGATTCCAAGCACGCCCAACGCGGAAGCCCAGTATTATGAGGTGCGTTTTAAACCCTATGACGGGAGCTTTCATGGCAGCAGCTTTTTCCCATGTGATCTTTGACCTGGACGGCACCATCCTCAACACGCTTGAGGACCTGGCGGCAGCCGGCAACCATACCTGCGAGACGCACGGCTGGCCCACGTTTGCCGTCGACGAGTACCGCTACAAGGTGGGAAACGGCATGCTCAAGCTGGTCGAACGCTTTATGCCTGCCGAGTATGCGGGCGACGGTCGCATGTTTGAGCAGACGCTTGCCGAGTTTAGGGCCTATTACGGCGAGCACAAGGAGGACCACACTGCCCCCTATGCCGGTACTATCGAGATGCTCGACCGCCTGCGCGCCGCGGGTGTGCAGCTTGCCGTGCTCACTAACAAGGACCACGTCTCGGCGGCTCCGCTTATCGAGAAGTATTTTGGTTCCGAGCGCTTTGCGCTGGTGCAGGGCCGCGTCGATGCGTTTCCTCCCAAGCCCGAGGCGCCTGTTACGCTGCATGTGATGAAAGAGCTAGGCGCCGACCCGGCAACCACACTCTATGTGGGCGATTCCAATGTCGATGTTCTGACCGGTCACAACGCCGGCCTTAAGAGCGCCGGTGTCACCTGGGGCTTCCGTGGCCGCGCAGAGTTGGAAGCCACCGGCGCCGACTACGTGGTGGACACCCAGGAAGAGCTCGCGTCGCTGATTCTGGGCGAGTAGCGGGGCTGTCGCTCAACACGGCTGCATAGATTCTGTCGCGCGGAAAGCGCATCCCGTTTTGCCGCCCCAGAATGGGATGCGCTTTCCGGTTGAGCCTTGTCGGGGAAACGGCATCCCGTTTCAGAGCAATATTCCGGGTCGCACTTTCCGCAACCCACGCCATCCGGAAACCGTGACCCGCTATTCGGCCAAATACCGGCTCGTCTTTTCCCGAGCATTCGATGCAACGCTGGCGCAAGGAGCGTCCCCAACTGCCGGCAGAAAAGGAACATCCCCAACTGCCATCTTCGGCAGCGATGGCAACGCCACAGGTACAAGTGCCACCTAAGCCAGCCAAGGAAACGCCGTTGTTTTGGCAACGACAGCGAAAGCCCGCCAGAGCGAGCAAGGTGCCTTGAAACGAGGCGGCATTGACCTTCTGGTCATGCCGCCGAAGTTGAAAGGCAGATTGCCGCTCTGGCGGGCTTGCAGCGTCGAGCAGTTGCGGCGTTTGGTAAAACGCCGCAACAAACTAGCTCAGCATTGCATCCATCATCTCGGAGTTGACGGAGTCGTCGGCAGACCACTCGCCGTCGTCGTTGCAGGTGTACTTAAAGATAACCGTGGTCTTCCTGGGCTCGGTGGCCTTGGTCACATCGACCATAACCTGACCGGCCATCTTGTACAGCTCGTCATCGGAGGGAACCGTATCAAGCGCGGCGACCTTCTCCTGATACTGGGTGGAGAAGTCCTCGACGATCTTGTTCATGGACTTGCAGGTGATGGAGACCTCGGCGGTCGCGACACCCTTGTCCTCGTCGACCGTCACGTCGCCGATCTCGTAGTCAAAGCCTTCGAGATAGGTCTTGGCATACTCCTTGGGATCGATACCCAACTGCTCGAACTCGTCGCCCGAAGCCTCCTCCAGACCAGAAAGGAACTCGTCGCCACCGTTCTTGACCTCGTCAAACTGAGTCGTAAGATCCTCGGTGATGAGTTCCTCGATCGAAGGGCCTCCACAACCGGAAAGCACGACCACGCATGCAACCAAAACGGCCATGAGGGGCGCAAGCAGCAGCTTCTTTTTCATGTTGTTCCTCCCAATGAGCGGCACCGCGCTTCCCAGACGCGGCGCACGTTGTAATAAGTAAGCCCATACTATCCACTTATTAACACCCTCGACGGCACGAAGGCGCGGTCGGTTCGTTTTAGCGTCCGAACGGTTTGCAAGCCCGCCCAACGTGCAATAAAACGCTTCCCCGCGGTGCAATAAAAAAGGTGGCCGGAAAACCCGACCACCTTTGCACATCCTTTGGATGTCGCAGTTTACTTGCGGACGACCTTAACGATGGCGTCACCGGCGGCGACAGCGGAGTCGGCCTCGACGGCGAGTTCGACATCGGCAAACTCGGCGGTGTTGGACACAGCAACGACGACGCAGTCCTTGTAGCCGGCAGCGGCGATCTTGGCGCGGTCGATCTTGAGCATGGGCTGGCCAGCCTTTACGACGTCGTCGGCCTTGACGAAGCCCTCGAAGCCATCGCCGTTCATGTTGACGGTATCGACGCCAACATGCACCAGAACCTCGATGCCGCTATCGGACTGCAGACCCACGGCGTGGCCCATGGTGACGGTCACCTTGCCGTCGCAGGGAGCGTAGACCAGGTCGTCCTCGGGCCACACGGCGCAGCCCTTGCCCAGGACCTCGCCGCCAAAGACGGGATCGGGCACGTCGGCCATCTTGATGACCTTGCCCTTGACGGGCGAGCACAGCACGTCGGCGCCGGCAGAAGCAGAGATGGAGGACGGAGCAGCGGCAGCCGCGGACTCAGCCTTCTTCTTGAACATGTCAAACAGACCCATACGTTTTCTCCTCTTGATTAAGCGCAACGTTATGCGCATGCCTATGGTGATTATAGTGCCAAATGGTTCAAATGCTAAGGTGGGGACTCGAATCGCGAGCCCATCCCAACGCTTTTCCCCGGTGGCACTCATATTGTCGATTAATCCAGGCCCTCGGCACCGTTGGACTTGATGATCTTCTGGTAGGCGTAGAAGCTGTCCTTGCGGCGTCGCTCGTAGGTACCGGTGCCGTCGTCGTACTTATCGACGTGGATGAAGCCATAGCGCTTGCGCATCTCGCCGGTGCCGGCGGACACCAGGTCGATGGGACCCCACCAGGTGTAGGCGATCAGGTCGACGCCGTCGGCAATGGCCTCGCCCATGGCCTTGATGTGGCTCTGCAAGTAGGCGATGCGGTACGGGTCGTGGATGGAACCGTCCTCCTCGACCTCATCGTAGGCGCCCATGCCATTCTCGACCACCATCAGCGGAATCTCGTAGCGGGCGTAAATCTCGTTGAGGGCGATGCGCAGACCCAGCGGATCGATCTGCCAGCCCCAGTCGGTGGACTCCAGATAGGGATTCTTGCCGCCAAAGGTCATGTTGCCCTCGGTCATCTCGTGATCCCTGTGGGTGCCCACGGTGCCGGACATGTAGTAGCTAAAGGTGTAGAAATCGACCTTGCCGTCGGCGATATCCTGCAGGTCACCGTCCTCCATCACAAGCTCGACATCGTTCTCGGCCCAGAAGCGCTTGGCATAGAACGGATACTTGCCGCGCACCTGCACGTCGGAGCAGTACCAGTTCATGGTATTCATCTCCTGCTGCGTGGCGAACACGTCGGCCGGATCGCACGTGGCGGCATAGGAGAGGATGAAGCAGTCCATGTTGCCCATCTTAAACTGCGGATAGTGCTCGTGGGCATAGCGCACGACGCGGCCGCTGGCGACAAACTGGTGATGCAGCGCCTGCATACGAGCCTGCGGCGTAGTATGGACCGCCGAAGCCGGGCCCTCAAAGCCCTGAATCATGCTGGTCTCAAAGAGGTTGCCCATGTCCTGAGTGCCGCAGTTGATCTCGTTGAAGGTGAGCCAGAACTTGACCTTGTCCTGATAGCGGTCGAAGACGGTCTGGCAGTACTTCTCAAAGAAGCCGATGAGCTCGCGGCTCGCCCAGCCGTTGTATTTCTCGACCAGGTGATAGGGCATCTCGTAGTGCGACAGGGTCACGAGCGGCTCGATATTGTGAGCGCGCAGGCAGTCGAAGACGCGGTCGTAGAAGGCGAGGCCGGCCTCGTTGGGCTCGGCGTCGTCGCCGTTGGGGAAGATGCGGCTCCAAGAGATGGACATGCGGAACATGGTAAAGCCCATCTCGGCGAACAGCGCGATATCCTCCTCGTAGTGATGGTAGAAATCGATGCCGTCATGATTGGGGTAGAAGCGGTTGGGGTCGATGTCGATCGTAATCTGGCGCGGCTCCTTGTAGCTGCCGCCCAAGAAATGGTCGTCGACGGAAGGACCGCGGCCGTCCACGTTCCAAGCGCCCTCAAACTGATTGGCGGCCGTGGCGCCGCCCCAATAGAAACCCTCGGGGAACTTGATGTTTGCCATGAGCATCTCCTTTGCATTGCGGGTCGATAGGCCGAGTATCGCCCACGCACGCGACAGGCAGGGGCAGGGGTGCCAAACCCGACACTTCTTTTCGCAGACGCGCGCTGCAACAGCGCTGCAGCTGAAACTTTTTGACACCGAAGGAGCGAAGACGATCCGCCCCGCGCTTACCGGCGGTATGCCGCGGGGGTGCATCCATACTTGCCGTGAAACTTACGGTAGAAGAAGCTCATGTTTTCATAGCCCACCGCATGCGCAGCCGCCCCGGCCGTGGCGCCACCGCGCAGAAGCTCGGCCGCACGCACCAGGCGTCGCTCCTGCACAAGCTGCCTAAAGGTCTTGCCCACATGTCGCTTGAGGAGCGCCGTCGCATAATTAGGGCTCAAGCCAAACTCCGCCGCCATCCCCTCGAGGGAGCATGCAGCGAATTCGCGATCGATATAGCCAAGCATTCCCGTCACCAGGGCAGTGGGCCCCGCCGCGCCGTCCGCCGCGCCGCGCACCAGCTCGCGCTCGTAGCAATCCATAAGCTCGGCCAAAAACAGCTGAAACAGACGCAGGACGATCTCGGAACCGTTGGGGCTCGGGTCGTACAGCTCACAGAGCATCTCCTGCATGTAGCGCCGAATCCGACGGCTCTCGCCGCAGTAAAAACGGACATGCCCCCGATGGTCCGTCTCGCTGTTGAGCGCGTTGAACAAAAACCGCGAGACCGCGCTCTCGCGCGAGAGGCTCGACTCGAGACTCCGGCGCAAAAAAGAGCGTGAAACGGTCATGCTCAGCATGATGTCGTCCTCGCCGAGCGCCGCCACGGCATGGGGGCAAAGGGCGTCGAGCAAAAGCACCTCGTTGCGGCGCAACTCGAGCCTCTCCCCCGCCACCGTCTGCGGACAGCGCCCGCGATACACATAGCTCATCTCCACGTAATCATGCACGTGCTCGGGAACTGCATTAAAGCGCGAGTTTTTCCTTATCGTCAGGCCACGCGGCATGCCGGGCTGGGCATAGGCAAACCCTGGCTGCCCAATCTTGCGCACTGGGCATCCGTCGATTTCGACATGCTCGGTCATAATCGACCAATCAAATGCCATGCCGTCTTTATAAGTGATCTCACTGGCGCTCAGTTCGCTGAGCCTACGCTCGAGCTCGTCGATCTCCATGGCTTGCCAATCGTTGATTTGGTCATAGTTCGTCGTGATTCAGATATTAGCAGAACGCGCCGACGCGTCCATAATCTGTGCTATGCAGCAGATCGATCGAGCCAAGGAGGATCCATGACCGCGTACTATCAGCAGGTGCTCGAGGGCACATACGACAACCACGTGCTTCCGTTTTTGTGGATGAAGGGCGAGAGCCATAAGACCATTGCCGAGTATCTGGAAAAGATCGCCGGCGCCGACATCCACGAGGTCTGTCTCGAAAGCCGCCCACACCCCGATTTTTGCGGCGAGGGCTGGTGGCGCGACTTGCGCTTTGTCATTGACGAGTGCAAGCAGCTGGGCCTTAAGCTCTGGATCTTGGACGACGCGCACTTCCCCACGGGCTTTGCCAACGGCGCCGTCAAGGAGGCCGTGCCCGAGCTCCGCAAGATCGTGCTCACGCACCGCACGTTCGACATCGTGGGCCCCACGTCCGCCGCGAGCATCGCGCTCGCCAACATGCTCGACAAAACGGAGCGCTTCTACGGCGTGACATTTATGCAGGACGGCAGCCCCGTCGACGTCGCTTACCGAGTAATCGACGATGCAGACGGCAACCCCAGCCGCCTGGTCTTCGATGCACCTGCGGGCCTCACGCAGGCATGCGTGATGTTCACGAGCGGCAAGACCTCCTACAACGAGGACTACATCAATATGGTCGACCGCGCCTCGGTGGCGCAGCTCATCGATGCTGTCTACGAGCCGCATTTTGAGCATCTGGGCGATGAGTTTGGCAAGACCATCTTGGGCTTTTTCTCCGATGAGCCCGGATTTGCCAACGAGAAGGGCACCACGGGCCCCGATGGCATCTCGGACACGCTCATCGGCAAGGCCACCGCGCCCCTACCCTGGTCGGCCGAGCTTGAGCGTCGCCTGCGCGCGGCACTGGGCGAGCGCTACCTGGCCGAGCTCCCGCACCTGTGGGACCGCGAGCCGGCCGGCGCGCACGTACGCCACGTCTATATGGACATCGCGAGCACCCTCTATAAGGAGTGCTTCTGCGACCAGCTCGGAGACTGGTGCCGCGCGCGCGGCGTGCAGTACATCGGCCACGTTATCGAGGACAAGGACTGCTACGCGCGCCTGGGCGTGGGCGCCGGGCACTACTTCCGCGCCGTGGGCGGTCAGGACATGGCGGGCGTCGACATCGTGATCAACCAGCTGGTACCCGGCATGGACCGCGGCCTTCACAGCTACGGACGCGGCGTGTGGGACCTCGAGTTCTATAACTACGTGCTGCCCAAGCTGGGCTCCTCGGCAGCACACCTCGACCCCAAAAAGCAGGGGCGCTGCATGGCCGAGGTCTTTGGCGCATTTGGATGGCACGAAGGCCTACGCGAGATGAAGTGGATCGCCGATCATTTTTTGGTGCGCGGCGTCAATTGGTTTGTGCCGCATGCCTTTAGCATGGCCGCCTTCCCCGACTGGGACTGCCCGCCGCATTTCTATGCGCATGGCCAAAACCCCCAGTTTGCACACTTTGGGCAGCTTATGAGCTACATGAACCGTACGGCGAGCCTGCTGAGCGGCGGGCGCGCAACGACCCCGGTGGCGCTTCTCTACCATGCGGACGCCGAGTGGGCAGGCGAGGCGAACTTTATGCAGCATGCCGCCTCCGAGCTTTTGCGCGCGCAGGTCGACTTTGACATCGTGCCGGCAGAGGCATTTGAGGACGCAGGGCGCTATGCCGTTGAAATTGCCGCAGACGGTAGCGGCTTTAGCGTGAACGGCCAGGCATACCGCTGCCTGGTGATGCCCGGAGCCGAGTTTGTCGGCGAAGCCGTGCTCGACTTTGCCGCGCGTGCCGCAGCCGCAGGTGTTGCCGTGTACGCGCTGGATGAGTTGCCGAACAAGCGCTACGACGGTGACACTGCAGGTCGCGAGGGCTTTGCCTCCCTGGATGCAGCCGCGGTCGCCGGCATCAAGCTCCTGGCGACCACCGAGCTCGCAGACACACTTGCCAATACCGGCATGCAGACCGTGGTTTGCGCCGAGCCCCAGCCCTGGCTGCGCGCACTGCGCTACGAGCGGGCGGGCGAGACCTATCTGATGCTCGTCAACGAGCATCCCAAGCAGGGTATCTCCACTCAGATTGCGCTTGCCGACGGCACACCCGTTGCAGGCGCGCGCCTCGATCTGCTCAACGGCACCGAGCCCGCCGCCTTTGACGGCACGCTCGAGCTGGCTCCCTACGAGAGCTGCATCGTGGTCCTTGGGGCTACAGGTTCCGTTGCTGTGGCAACCGCCGAAGACGAAGCCACATGCGTCGACGGGCCCTGGGCGGTTGCCTTCTCTGCCCCTGGCACCGATGCCTTTGGCGAGTCTGTTGAGCTTGCAGACCTGCACGACCTTTCCTCGGCCGAGTTCCCCGGCAAGGCCGGCACATTCCGCTACCAGGCTTCCTTTGTCCTGGGCGAAGCGGCCAGCCGCGCTGTCATCGACCTTGGGGAGGTCTTTGAGACCGCAACCGTCACCCTCGACGGCAAATCCCTCGGCACACGCATCTGTCCGCCTTACCGCTTTGAGGCCGCCGCACTTTTAGCCGGTGAGCACGCGCTCACGATTGACATCATCAACACCCTCGACCACGCCGTCCCCGACGTGTTCGGCATGACCGAGCCCTCCGAGCCCAGCGGTCTCTTGGGGCCCGTACGCGTGCTCGGGTAACGCCCCGGGCGCAAACGGCCCAACAAGGACAGCGCCCCTATGTTGAGCCCGCACAGCGTCGAGCGGTCCGTCGTTCATAGACCGGCGGACCAAAACTCCCAGCCAAGCCGAACGTTTTATTTATCGCTATGATTGGTTTATCGCGACGCAAACGCATAGGAGCCATATGGATATCAGGCGGAAGATCACGCAGGGCAAAAGCCTCACCCCCACCGAGCAAGAACTTGGGCGAACGGCCCTCGCCATGGGCGAGGATGTGCGCGGGCTTTCCATTAAGGAATTTGCCGCGCGCGCCAACGTTTCGGTCGCGAGCGTTCACCGCTTTTGCAAAAAGCTCGGCCTCGAGGGCTTCAAAGACCTCAAGGTCGAGCTCATCCGCCAGGCGACCGAGGCGGGCAACCGGCGCGACGTGGACATCAACTTTCCCTTCGATGCCACCTCCACCCCTGCGCAGGTGATGGAGCGCATGGAGGGGCTCTACCAGACCACCTTGGCCGAAACGCAGGAGCTGCTCGACCCTGCACAGCTCGACCACGCCGCCAAGCTCATCATGCGCGCCGGCACCGTGGACATCTACACGGGCTCGCATAACCTGTATCCAGCGGGAATGTTCCGCGATCGCCTGCTTTCCGCCGGCAAAAGCGCGACGTGCCACGACAGCGTCGAGGCGCAGGTGCGCACGGCACTCGCCTCGGGCCCCGACCATGTGGCAATCATCATCTCCTACAGCGGCCTTGCCCCCAACCTCAAGGAGATCTTGCCGATCCTTAGCAGTCGACATGTCCCGGTCATCGTCATCGGCACGCCGTACTGCGCCCGCATTCACCCCGGCTTTGCCGCCTATCTCACGGTAAGCGACCACGAGAGCATGACGCACCGCATCACGCAGTTCGCCAGCCATATCGCCGTGCAATACGTACTCGATTCGCTCTATAGCAGCTACTTTGCCAAAGATTACGCCCGCTGCTCCGAGTTCTTAGAGCGCTCGTTCCCCTACACCCGCCTGCCCGGACTCAAGTAGCGACGAGCGTGGATTTTTGGACACTCAGATAACGAGCGTGGATAATCTCCCACTTTGAGCCCGCACACAGGCCAAAACCGGGAGATTATCCACGCTCATTTTGGGTCCCCCGGGAACGCATGAGGAGGGCGGATAGACAGCCGTTATTTGCGAGGCGTCAGCGACGTAAAGAGTCCGTGTTGGTTGCAGTAAAGATATATCCTGCCGCGCCCGGTAATATGGAAGCGCGGCTGCACCGATTGCTCTGGATAGAGCTTCTTAAAGCAGATGCCGTCCATAGTCGCATATGCCACAAAGCTAATGTAGTGATCCTTGGTCATGGGATGATCGAGCGTGACGTACCAATCGTCCTCGATGCGCTCGATGGAAAAGGCATGGTCCGCGTCCGGCTCTTCGGCCTCCTGGGGAAACATCGTGGAGCCACAGCAGCTAAAGCTGCCTTCTCCGAGCGCGTGCACAACGTTTCCGCAGATAGGGCAAACGTAAAAGACGCCTTTGAGCATATTGCCTGCACGGTTGGCGTTAGCCCGAATGTCACCAGCCAAAAGCTCAGCCACGCTTATGCCGAGTCTCTGGGCCAAAGGCTCAACGAGGGAAATGTCAGGAAGGCCGCGGCCGGATTCCCACTTGCTGACGGCTTTATCGGTCACGCCAAGGCTTTCCGCCAGGGCGCGCTGGGTGAGGCCGCGCTCTTCGCGCAGCCGCTTGATGGCATGCGCTGCCAAAAAAGTATGGGAAGCATTGGTTTGCCGTGTCTGGTTCATGGGCTGTCCAATCAAGTTGAAGAAATGGAGTGAACCGGTTCGACAGTCAGTATCCATTTGAAGGCCAGGCTCGACAACCTACGCTGCGTAGACATGCGCCAATCGAACGAGCGCGGATTTTTGGACGCTCATCCTGAGTAGTCATTTAAGAACGTCCCCAATGACTACTCATTTATGTCTGTCCCCAATGACTACCACGGCAACGCCGATGTTTTGGTAGCGACAGCGAAAACCCGCCAGAGCGAGCAAGGTGCCTTGAAACGAGGCGGCATTGACCTTCTGGTCATGCCGCCGAAGTTGAAAGGCAGATTGCCGCTCTGGCGGGCTTGCAGCGTCGAGCCGTTACGCGGTTTGGTAAAACCGCGTAACTAGAAACCGTGGCGCTCCAGGAAGCGGAAGGCCAGGCGGATCCAGGGACGGACGGAAACCTGCTTGTCCTCGTTGTCGACCGCGGTATTGGCGTTGCCGAGCGAAAGGCCGTGGCCACCCTGGTCAAAGACGTGCATCTCGCATGCAACACCCTCCTCGGCCATGCGCTGCGCAAACGGGTAGACCTGCGCGACCGGCGCCGTCTTGTCGTCCGAAACGCCCCACACAAAGGTCGGGGGCATCTGGCGCGAAACGTGCGTGGTAGGGCAAATGTCGGCCAGGTGCTCATCGGTCGCCTCGCCGCCCGTCACCATCGACAGATAGTCGTTGAGCAAATCGCGCCCCGTCTTGCCACCGGTCTTGGGCACGCGCAGGTCGATGCGCGGGTCGCGCGTCTGCATGTCGCGCACATAGGCAAGGTCGAGCAGCGGATAGCCCAGCACCACGGCATCGGGACGGATGTCGTCCGGACGCGCCCCGGCAAGCGCCGCAAAGGGACCTGTCTTCCACTGCGTTGCCAACGAGGCGCAGATCATGCCGCCCGCCGAGAATCCCACGACGCACACGCGCTTGGGATCGACATGCCACTCGTCGGCGTTCGCACGCACCGTGGCGACCATCTTGGCGAGATCGGCCTGCGGGTGCGGAAAACTCACGTCGCCCGTGCCACTCGTCACATAGTTGAGCACAAAGGCCTGGTAGCCGCGGTCCAAAAATGCAAACGCCACCGGATCCTGCTCGTGCGGAGCGATATGCGTAAACCCGCCTCCGCCGCAGATGATCACCGCGGGGCGGCGGCCATTGGGCTTGTCGGGCAGCGGCTCGGCACCCAGATACGTAAACGTCGCCGGATAATCCTCGGTCGGCTCCTCGCCCCACAGCGCATGGTTCTCGACAATCATATGTGCTCCCTTCGCGCAATTCGTGCGCACTTTTTCGCTCTCAAGCGTACCCCAGTTGGGCCCACGGCGCAGAAACACTCCCGCAATAAGTTCCCCTTTAACTGATATATCACATAATCGCAGCTCAGCGCTATCGTTTCACAGCGTAAAATAGGGGCGCTGACCGTGCCGGGAAACACATACGTAACGTTTCCGGCTTCATTACACGCGTGCGATATGCGCGCTTGATACGTTGGAGGCAACCATGGGTCTGCTCGATTCGCTCAAGTCCACGTTCACTTCGTCGGGCGAGGCGTCCGTTCCGCCCTCAGCAAGCTTCGCCACCCGCGAAGGCGTCATCTATGCCCCGGTCAACGGCGTGCTCGTCAATTTGGACGAGATCCCCGACGAGACCATCGCCTCGGGCATGCTCGGCCAGGGCTACGGCATCGAGCCCATTACCGGCACCATTTACGCCCCCGCTAACGGCCGTATCGGCGCCACCACCGTCACCAACCACTCCATCGGCATGATCACCGAGGACGGTCTTCGCGTGTTCATCCATGTTGGCCTGGGCACCGTGGAAATGAACGGCAAGGGTTTTGCCCGCTTTGTCGAGATGGGCGACACGGTCAAGGCCGGCCAGCCGCTCATCAGCTTCGACCGCGACGCTATCAAGGCCGCCGGTCACGAGGACATCGTGACCGTCATCATCTCTGAGCTCGACCGCCTCAAGAGCATCGACCACGTCGGCGAGTCTGGCACGCTTATCGGCGGCAATCCGCTCGTCAAGCTTGGCGATCCGCTGCTGGTTGCCAAGACCAAGTAGCCAGGCCCCGCGCCACACAGCCAAAAGGCACCTCGTCAAGCGCCCGCGACCATTTGGCCGCGGGCGCTTTTCGTTTGAAAAACCATCCCGCCAATGCCTTATCTGTATAGCCCAAATGAGCCGAGCTGCTAGAATATCGAACTGTATGGATAACTATCATTCAACCGTTATGGGAGGATACGTGAACCGCACCAAAATCGCGCAGCTCTATACGCACGCCGAGACGCTCGGTGGCCAGACCGTCACCGTTGCCGGCTGGGTCAAATCCGTCCGCGACATGAAGAACTTTGGCTTTGTCACGCTCAACGACGGCAGCTGCTTCCGCGACCTGCAAGTCGTCATGAACCGCGAGGCACTCGACAACTACGACGAGATCGCCCATCAAAACGTCTCGGCCGCACTCATTTGCACCGGCACCGTCAAGCTGACCCCCGATGCGCCCCAACCTTTCGAGCTTTCTGCCACCTCCATCGAGGTCGAGGGCGTCAGCGCCCCGGATTACCCGCTGCAGAAGAAGCGCGCAACCGTCGAGTTCCTGCGCACCCAGCAGCACCTGCGCCCGCGCACTAACCTGTTCCGCGCCGTGTTCCGCATCCGCTCTGTCGCGGCTGCCGCCATCCACCGCTTCTTCCAGGAGCAAGGCTTTGTCTACGTCAACACCCCCATCATCACCACGAGTGACTGCGAGGGTGCCGGCGAGATGTTCCGCGTGACCACGCTTGACCCCAAAAACCCGCCCCTCACCGAGTCCGGCGAGGTCGACTGGAGCCAGGACTTCTTTGGCAAGCACGCGAGCCTTACCGTGTCCGGCCAGCTCAATGCCGAGAACTTTGCCATGGCCTTTGGCGACGTGTATACCTTTGGCCCCACCTTCCGCGCCGAAAACTCCAACACCACGCGCCACGCCGCCGAGTTTTGGATGATCGAGCCCGAGATGGCCTTTGCCGACCTGAACGACTACATGGATAACGCCGAGGCCATGCTCAAGTACGTCCTTAAGGACGTTATGGCCACCTGCCCCGACGAGCTCAATATGCTCAACAAGTTTGTGGACAAGGGTCTGCTCGAGCGCCTGGACCACGTGGCAAACTCCGACTTCGCCCGCGTCACCTATACCGAGGCCATCGAAATCCTGGAGCAGGCAGTCGCTGCTGGCCACCAGTTTGATTACCCCGTCAGCTGGGGCATCGACCTGCAGACCGAGCACGAGCGCTTCCTGACCGAGGAGCACTTTAAGCGACCGACTTTTGTGACCGACTACCCGGCCGAGATCAAGGCGTTCTACATGCGCATGAACGAGGACGGCAAGACCGTCGCCGCCGCCGACTGCCTGGTTCCCGGTATCGGCGAGATTATCGGCGGCTCCCAGCGCGAGGAGCGCCTGGATCTGCTCGAAGCCCGCATCAAGGACCTGGGCATGAATCCCGAGCAGTACAAGTACTACCTTGACCTGCGCCGCTACGGTTCCTGCAAGCACGCCGGCTACGGTCTGGGCTTCGAGCGCTTGGTCATGTATCTGACCGGTGTGGGCAACATCCGCGACGTCCTGCCGCACCCGCGCACCGTGGGCAACGCCGACTTCTAATCGCCACAGCGCCACCAAACGCGTTCCAGCGCATCACGCCAGCGCCTCTCGGCAAGCCGAGGGGCGCTTTTTTTCAACAGCATCCGTCAAGCTTTTGGCAAGTTTTTGGTCAGTTGGGCAGGGCTGTTGAAAACTCGACCCGCCGCTTGCCGACGGCTACCGACCGCCCAGAGCGTCCTGCGCCCCTGGGAAAGCCCCGCGTCCTAGGCTCCATACCGTCGCCACCCAAAACGGAAAGGACGTGGGCGCCATGACCGAAACCGCTGTTGAAACTTACGAGACCACGACGAGGGGCGCCGCCTCGATGGCAGCCTATCGCGCCGTTCGCATCCTGCAACTATTGAGCGAAAACACCGGTGAGGACAAGGCCATGCTTTCCGATGAGTTGATCCGGCGCCTCGCCCATCCCGACGACCCCGCCCGCATGCCCATCTCGGCGGCGCGGCGCAGCATCTACACCGCTATCTCCGCACTTCGCCATGCTGGATACGAAATTGAGTACAAGCGCGGCGTGGGGTATCGGCTCTTGACCCGTCCGCTCACCGACGAAGAGATCATCCGACTCCACGGCATGGTCATGCGCAACCGCTCTACGCCCATCGCCATTCGAAAAAGCATGGCGCAGCACCTAGTCGCCATGGCGAGTGCCGACGTTCGCGGCTACCTCGATGCACCCGAGCCTGCTCCAAGCGCAGGCGGCAAATCCACCAAGGCCACACGCACGCCCGTCAAGCGCATCGATGCCTGCGAGCTCATCGAGCAGGCCATCGACCACGGAACCACGGTGAGTTTTGATATTTCGAGTGTCACGGCACGCGGAGAGGTCGAAGTGGCACGGATGACACTCCGGCCCTTTGCCATCAAGCAACGAGACGGCATCTCGTATTTGCTGGGAACGGTCTATGACGCGCGAGGCGCCGATGACACGTTGCGTACCGTTGAGATCGGCCGCATGAGAAACGTCACCACACGTCTCCTCGACGGCAAGAAGCTCTTCGCCGCCCTGGACGAGGACGACGCCGCCTCCGCCGCATAAGACCCTCCGCCGTCCATTCGACTACCCGTACCGCCCATCCGGTTCTGTATTAAAAAACCCGCCGAGCTGTTGTAAAAATGGACAACGGCGTTACTATAGTCCCACTTGCACTTTTTCCTAGTGCAGTGTTTCCAGCCATTTTTATACTGGGGGTAATGATATGAAGGACATCACCATCAGCCGCAGGAGCCTTCTTGTCTCCGCTGGCCTGCTCGCGCTCGCCCCGCTCGCCGGATGCGGTGGCAACTCTGATTCCGGCTCCGCTGCCGCCGATTCCGACTACACCATCGGCGTTCTGCAGCTCACCGAGCACTCCGCGCTCGATGCCGCCAACGACGGCTTCGTCAAGGCCATCAAGAAGAGCGGTCTCAAGGTCAAGATCGACCAGAAGAACGCCCAGAACGACCAGTCCACGTGTAAGTCCATTGCCGACAAGTTCGTAGGCGACGGCATCGACCTGATCTATGCCATCGCTACGCCCGCCGCGCAGGCTGCCGCCGGCGCCACCGCTGATATCCCCATCGTTGGCTGCGCCATCACCGACTACGCCGCTTCCGGCCTGGTCCAGGACAACGACAAGCCCGGCACCAACGTCACGGGCGCTTCCGACCTCACCCCGGTCGCTGAGCAGCTCGAGATGATGCAGAAGGTCCTGCCCGACGTTAAGAAGGTCGGCCTGCTCTACTGCACCGCCGAGTCCAACTCCGACGTCCAGATCAAGGCAGCCAAGAAGGAGCTCGACAAGCTGGGTCTGGAGTACACCGACTTCACCGTCTCGAGCTCCAACGAGATTCAGTCCGTCGTCGAGTCCGCCGTGGGCAAGGTCGACGCGCTCTACTCCCCCACCGACAACACCATCGCCGCGGGTGCTTCGCAGGTCGGCCAGATCTGCAAGGAAAACAAGCTCCCCTTCGTTACCGGCGAGGAGGGCATGTGCAAGGCCGGCGGCCTGTTCACCCTCTCCATCAACTATGAGGACTTGGGCTACGCTGCAGGCGAGATGGCCGTTAAGATCCTGAAGGGCGAGGCTAAGCCCGAGGATATGGCTATCGAGCACCTCTCGAGCAAGGACCTGGTCGTCGTCAAGAACGACGAGATGGCCGAAGCGCTGGGCATCGATCTTTCCGCCCTGGACGAGTAGCACCATGCGCCGTAACGCATCTAGGGTTCGTTCTCGCGCCATAGCTGCGTTATTCAATATCTGAGCCATTGGGGCGAACGTCATAGACCGGCGTTCGCCCTGCTTGTTTCAGATATAACAAAACGTTTGCCTGCCGTTCTTATATTCATTGTTACCGCTATTATGGAACATCGCGTGTCCACCCTATCCTAGGAGGTATGAAGCATGCTCATTGCATTGCAGGGCGCCGTTTCGCAGGGCGTCCTCTGGGGCATTATGGTGCTTGGCGTGTTTATCACGTTCCGCCTGCTCGACATCCCCGATATGACCTGCGACGGCAGCTTTGCCCTCGGCGGCTGTGTCTGCGCCGTGCTCATCGTCAACAATAACGTCGACCCGTTGCTCGCCGTGCTTGCCGGCATGTGCGCCGGTGCCATCGCCGGCGCCGTCACGGGCATTCTGACCACCGTCTTTGAGATTCCCGCGATTCTCGCCGGAATCCTCACCCAGATTAGCCTGTGGTCCATCAACCTGCGCATCATGGGCAAGTCCAACACGCCCATCCTTGCCAAGGGCACCATCTTCTCGTCTGTCAGCAACATGACGGGACTGCCGCAGTCCACCGTTGCCATTATCCTGGGCATTGTGCTCGCCGTGGCTATCGTTGCCATCCTGTATTGGTTCTTTGGCACCGAGATCGGCTCGGCACTGCGCGCTACCGGCAACAACGAGTACATGATCCGCGCCCTGGGCGTCAACACCAACTCCACCAAGATGATCGCCCTCGTGCTCTCCAACGCCCTCATCGGCCTCTCTGGCGCGCTTATCTGCCAGAGCCAAAAGTATGCCGACATTGGCATGGGTACCGGTGCCATCGTTATCGGTCTTGCCGCTATTGTTATCGGCGAGGTGCTCGGCCGCCTGCTGCCCGGCGGTCTCACGCAGTTTAGCGTCCGTCTTGCCTCCGCCGTCTTTGGCTCCGTGGTGTACTTCCTCATCCGCGCCATCGTGCTGCAGTTGGGCATGGACGCCAACGACATGAAGCTGCTCTCCGCCGTGATCGTCGCCGTGGCCCTGTGCGTGCCCGTGGTTTGGGAGCGCTATAAGCTCCGCAGCTCCTACACGAAGGGGGATGAGGCAGATGCTTAAGCTCTCGCACGTCAAGAAGACCTTTAACAAGGGCACCGTCACCGAGAAGCGCGCACTCACCGGCGTCGACCTCACCCTGAATGATGGCGACTTTGTAACCGTGATTGGCGGCAACGGCGCCGGCAAGTCCACGCTGCTCAACATGATCGCCGGCGTGTATCCGCTCGATTCGGGTGTTATTGAGCTCGACGGCACCGACATCTCGCGTCTGGGCGAGTCGCAGCGCGCCAAGTACCTGGGTCGCGTGTTCCAGGACCCCATGCGCGGCACCGCAGCCGACATGCAGATCGCCGAGAACCTGGCCCTCGCCAAGCGCCGCGGCCGGCGTCGCGGTCTTTCGTGGGGCGTCGCCAAGGCCGAGAAGGACGAGTACGTTGAGCTGCTCAAGCGCTTGGACCTTGGCCTGGACACACGCCTCAACGCCAAGGTCGGCCTGCTCTCAGGCGGCCAGCGCCAGGCACTCACCCTGCTGATGGCCACGCTCACCAAGCCGCGCCTGCTGCTGCTCGATGAGCACACCGCCGCACTCGACCCCAAGACGGCATCGAAGGTGCTCAATCTGACCGAGGAGATCGTCGACGAGAACCACCTGACCACGCTCATGGTCACGCATAACATGAACGACGCCATCCGTCTGGGCAACCGTCTGATCATGATGCACGAGGGCCATGTGATCTACGACGTGGCCGGCGACGAGAAAAAGTCGCTCACCGTCGCCGACCTGCTGCAGAAGTTCGAGGAGGTCTCGGGCGGCGAGCTCGCCAACGACCGCATGCTACTGAGCTAAACCTGCCAAAAAGGGACAGGTTTATTTTGGCAGGTTTTATCTGCACAAACGTCAAAACCGCCGCAAAGGAGCAGATACCTTTGCGGCGGTTTTCGCTAACCCCCATATCGAGCACAGAAGCCCGTCCGAATTTGATCGGACGGGCTTCTTGATGGGTATCATGGTTGGACGATCATTAGGAGGTTTCTCTACATGGAATTGTTTGAGCCGATTCTTCATTTCTTTGCACAACGATGGGTCCACAACATCATCTGGGCAGGTATCTTGGCCATCGGCACCGCCGTTGCCGCCAAGGTCGCGTCCAAGACCCTGTACCACCTGCTCAACCGCGACGATAACCCACTCCCTTCATCAAGCATCTTCATCAACATCGCGCGCGCCGTCATTTGGATGATCGGCGGCAGCTTTATCCTCGACAACTGCTTTGGCATTAATGCAAACGCCCTCGTCGCCGCTCTTGGCGTCGGCGGCATCGCCATCTCGCTCGGCTTTCAGGACACGCTGTCAAACCTTATCGGTGGCATGCAGGTGACCTTTATGGGCATCATCAAACCCGGCGACAATATCGAGGTCGGCGGCGTGACGGGCGTGGTCCAAGATATCACCTGGCGCCATACGACCATCGAGGACGCCTGCGGGCAGACCATCATCGTCCCCAACTCAAATATCTCCAAGAACACGCTCGTGCACCTCATGCCCTTTGGGCGCGTTGCCGTGCCCGTTGCCGTAAAGGACACGTCCAAGTGGGCTTCACTGGACGCGCTGGCAGATGAGCTTACCGACGCCACCAAGGCCGCGGTGCTTCCCATCTCTGGCTTTGACAAGGAGCCGTACGTGCTCTTTAGCGAGATCGGCGACTTTGGCGTCAAGGGCAAAATCATCTTTATCGTCAGCGACGACAGCACCACTTTCACGGCAGCCGACGCCTGCATCCGCGCCATCGCCCCCATCATCGCCTAAAACCACCGCAAAGGGGACAGGCACCATTGTGGTGGTTTCGCATCGTGGTACCATGGTTCATATCGTTGTTTAAACGACTAAGGGAGCAGAACTATGGAAGAGGCCTATCGTCAAGCACGCAAGCGCGGCGAGCAGGGACGCCGTCGCGCCATCAGCCAAAGCGAGCACCCGTACCTTACGGACCTCGATAGCCTCGTTGCCCAGCTCCCCTTAGGTCAGCGAGAGAGCGTCGGCCTAAGGGACATTCCACTCGAAATGGTCGTCGGCACGGTCACCAAGGGCCGTCAGTCCGCCTTTTCATGCAACTTTATGCCCTTGTTGCCGTTTAACACCGAGTTCGCCCGCAAGTGGTCCAACCTCTACGACATCCAGGTAAGCGAGGGCTATCGCGACCCCATCATCGTCACCGAGTTCATGCATCGGTTCTACGTCCAGGAGGGCAACAAGCGCGTCAGTGTCCTCAAATTCCTGGATGCCCCGACGGTTTCGGCCAAGGTCACCCGCCTCTACCCCGGAAAATGGGATTCCGTCGAAAGCCGCCTCTATGGCGAGTTCTGCGCGTTTTGGCGCGTCTGCCCCCTATACGAAATCGAGTTCTCGCGTGAGGGAAGCTACGAGACGCTCGCCAAGATGCTCGGTCAGGACCTTGTCGAAAAATGGCCGCAGAAAAAGGTCGACTACCTGCGCCACACCTTCCTACTCTTTAAGCGCGCCTACCTGCGCGCCGGCGGCGACCACCTGGACATTACGACCGCCGACGCCATGCTCGTCTACCTTAACGTGTACAACCAGGACCGTCTGCTGGACACGCCGACGGATATCGTCGTAAACCGTCTGTGCAAGATTTGGCGCGAGCTGGTCATTGCCGGCAAAAATGACGAGGACAAGGTCGATCTTGTCGAAGCGCCGAGCGTCGATGAGGAAGAGGCGCCCGCCAAGCCCACCTCCGGCGTGCTCAACTTCTTTATGGGCAAGACCGTCTACTCGGCGGCCAACCCCCTACGCATCGCCTTTATCCATGAGTTCCCCTGTTCGACGTCGAGCTGGGACAGCCTGCACGATCAAGGGCGCCAGTATCTCGATGAGCACTTTGGCGGCATCGTGCGCACCGAGGCGTTCGAGGACTGCCACGATCCGGACGTGTTCTACGCCGCCGTGGAAACGGCTGTCAAACATGGAGCAAACGTCATCTTCTCGACCTCGCACCGCCTGATGGAATACACGCTCAGGGCTGCCGTCGAGTATCCTCAGGTGCGATTCCTCAACTGCTCCATCGGCCTTCCCCACCAAAGCGTCCGTTCGTACTTTGGCAAGATGTACGAGGCCAAATTTCTCTTGGGCGCCCTTGCCGCCAGCATGGCGGACAACCACCGCATCGGTTACCACGCGTCGGTCTTCGCCTCGGGCGCGCTCAGCGAGATCAACGCCTTTGCGATTGGCGCCTCGCTGCTCGACCCCCGCGCGCAAATTATCCTGACCTGGGGCGATGTGCCCGCCGGAGGCCTTGCCGAGGCCATGTGCCGCGAGGGCGTGAGCGTCATGACCGGCGCCGACATGTCAAAGCCGCTCGAAGACCCTACGGCCTACGGACTTCACCGCCTGGTCGATGGCATGGTCGCCGGCATCGCCATGCCGGTATGGAACTGGGGCCGATACTACGAGCTTATCGTGCGAAGTCTGCTGCACGGCACCTGGGATGAGACCAGTGACGACAGCCAGGTTCGCGCCGTCAACTACTGGTATGGCATGAGCTCGGGCGTTATCGACATCCGTTATGCTCCGGGCCTGCCCTACCAGACGCGCAAGCTTGTTCAGCTCCTCCGCAATGGCATCGTCGAGGGCTCCATCAATCCATTTGGCGGCGAACTCCATAGCCAAGACGGCGTGGTGCAGATCGAGGGCTTTCCCCCACTGCCGAGCACGCAAATCGTCGAGATGGACTGGCTGGCCGACAACGTGGTGGGCACCATTCCGCAACTCGACGATGAGCCGAAGGTCCGCGCCCTATGAAAATCCTTGCCATAGCCGATACCGAAGAGCGATGCCTGTGGGAGTGCTTTCGCAAGGAGCGCTTTGAGGACGTTGACCTGATTCTATCCGCAGGCGACCTGGATCCGGACTATCTTGAGTTTTTGGTCACTGTCATCAACAAACCGCTTGTGTACGTTCGTGGCAACCACGACGACCGCTACGCGCGCCATGCACCGGGCGGGTGCATTTGTGTTGAGGACAGCGTATATGTGTACCGAGGTATTCGCATTGCGGGTCTGGGCGGTTCCATGCGCTACCGCGACGGCGCGAACATGTATACCGAGCGCGAGATGGCAAAACGCATGCGCAAGCTATCGCGAAAAATCGCACTGGTAGACGGATGCGATATTCTACTTACCCATGCACCCGTCGCAGGCATGGGCGACCTGGACGACCTGCCGCATCGAGGATTCGAGTGCTTTAATGCGGCTCTTGAGTCTTGGGGTCCCGACTATATGATTCACGGGCATGTGCACCAAAGCTACGGCCCCAACTTTCAACGCGAGCGCCAACACCCATGCGGAACGAAGATTGTCAACGCCTGCGGCTATACCAAGATCGAAATTGACGAGGCGCGCTACCCCACGCGCGGTTGGAAGGCCGCTTGGCTCAACTCGCAAACCATGCGCCGCGAGCTCAAACGCCACGAAGCAATCGAGTCTTCAACCGCCAGAACCCCCTGGTAACTGCCAACAACCACCACGAAGGGGATAGGCACCTTTATGGTGGTTTTGCTGACTCGTCCGACCTGTCCATCACGGTGCTTGTGTAATTAACGAGAACACTCATTGTTTTGTAAGGACGGCGCTCACGTGCCGTCTTTTTTTGTCAACTTATGCAGTCTCGACCGTGTTGTATGTAGAGGGACCTCGCGAGACGCCTTCCCTATATCCACCACGACCAATTGGAGGTGACACTATGCCTGCACGCCGTAACCGCAATAGCACGCTCCGATGCGATGCCGATCAGATCGAGCGGGAAGCAAAGCGCTTGGTCGACACGTATTCCGACCTCATCCTTCGATTGTGCTATTCGGCCCTTGGATCCGCTGACGACGCTCAAGACATCTGCCAGGACACGCTGATCAAGATTCTCCAACGCACTCAACCGTTCGACTCGCTCGAACACGAACGTGCTTGGGTGATCCGAGTCGCACTGAACGCATGTCGCGATATCGGCCGTACGCACGCGAATCACCCGGTTGTCGACCTCGATTCGCTCCCCGATTTCTGCGCACCCGTAACACATACCGAGCAAGAATTCGCGCAACGCGACTGCGCCATTCTTTCCGCTGTCACGGCCCTGCCTCAAGCACAGCGCATCGCCATCTTTTTGCACTACTACGCAGGCATGAGCATCAGGGAAATCGCAGACGCCGTTCACGCGACGCCAGCTGCAACCGCCCAGCACCTTAGCCGCGGACGTGCGTCACTTCGGCTTTCCTTGAAAGGAGACCACAATGACTACGAATTCGAATGACTATCGCCACGCCCTGGAGCACATTTCGTTTACCGATAATGCGAAGCAGCACATGGCAAACTCGATTGCTCAGTCCGTCGCCTCGAGCGATGCGGCGACCGCTCAAAGCAACTTTAATGGCACGCGACGCAAGCCGCGCATCGCCCGCCATCCCGTAAGAACAGTCGCTCGCATTGCCGCTGTAACGGCAGTCCTCGCTATCGTCATTGGAGGCGCTGGCACGGCTATGGCAACAGGCGTCCTGCCGCTTCCTTCTGACATGCTTTCCGACATCTTTGACGGACCTGCTTCTCAAACCGAGATCATCGACCGTATTGGCCGGCCCGTCGGTGCTAGCTGCTCCAACAACGGAGTCACCGTGACCGCCGACGCCATCATGGGCGACAAGGATATGGTTACCATCGCCTATACGCTTACGTTCGACGATCCCGCTGCCCTGAAAAAGCTTTCCGAGCCGGGCGAGAACGGAACTATCGCCGGAAGTGTCGATGGAAACGTATACGTTGATGGCGAGCATGGCGGCCAAGGCCAATCATGGCTCATTGACAAGAACCCCAATGACTCCAGCATTCAATACTTTGCACAGTTCAGCGTTGAATCACCCGGCCTTATGGGCAGGACCGTCCGCACGCATATCAACTCTCTCGTTGTGCCACGTGCTGGCAAAGAGCTTCCCGAGTATAAGAAAATACTTACGGGCCCATGGGATCTTAAGTTCCAGCTGAATTACGAAGATACATCCGTTACGATTCCCGCGCCCAAATCGGTCAACTTTAACGGCACCAAGGCGACGATTCAAGAGGCCACCGTATCCTGCGTTGGCGTTTCAGTCCGCTACAACATAGATCGTTCCATCGAACACGACAACAACAGCGGCAAGATGTCTCAAAACATGGAGGAGTCTATGGATGCCGTTGGCAACATACCCCTCATCGTGACGTTCAAAGACGGTCATGTTGAGGACGCAACCAGCCACAGCGGCTATTTCGCAAATAAACTGGATAACGGCACCACTGATGTCCACAAGACCTGGCCGTTCTCGCAAGTTTGTGACACAGACAAGATTGCAAGCGTACAAATTGGCGATACGGTCATTCCCATGAATTCGTAACGCTACGCGGCTCGTATATGCACCCGGTTCCGCACTTCGCGTCTAAAGATGCGCTGTCATCGAGCAGCGTGAGCGCAAGGCCGCCCGTATGGTCGGCTGGGAACACCTCGTTGCGCTAAAAACCACCACGAAGGGGACCGGCACCTTTGTGGTGGTTTTGCTGACTCGTCCGACCTGTCCCAACGGTTTGTCTCAATCTGTAACAGGTAGGGCCCAAATAATCGGTTAGCTGTTACAGATCGAGACAGACCACGGATGCTCAGCCGAAAATCTCAATCTGTAACAGGTAGGAACGATTTTGCCCCTTAGATGTTACAGATTGAGATATTTGACAGCTTGAATCGGCATCGCCTACAGCGCGGCGACGACCTTGTCGCCCATCGTCGTGGTGCCGAGGATCTTATCTGCCGGGGTGTTGACATCGGCGATGTCACGGGTGCGCCAGCCCTCGTCGAGCACGCGCGCCACGGCGCTCTCGATCCACGCGGCTTGCTCGCCCATGTCGAGCGCGTAGGTCAGCAGCATCGCCACCGACAAGATTTGAGCCAGCGGATTGGCCACGCCGAGCCCCGCGATGTCAGGAGCGCTGCCAGCGCTCGGCCCAAACAGCGATACGCCATCATCCAGCGAGGCAGAGGCAAGCATACCGAGCGATCCGGTAATCTGAGCCGCCTCATCGGACAGGATGTCGCCGAACATGTTCTCCGTCACCACGACGTCAAAGTCTGCCGGTCGACTGATGAGCTGCATGGCGGCGTTGTCGACGAGCAGGTCCTCAAGCTCCACGTCGGAGTACTCCTCGTCTTGCACGCGATGCACGATCTCGCGCCACATGCGGCTCGTCTCCAGCACGTTGCGCTTATCAACGCTCGTCACCTTGCCGCGACGTTTGCGCGCCGCCTCAAATGCCTGGCGCGCAATGCGCTCAATCTCGTACTCGCGATACTCCATCACGTCGACCGCACGCTGACCGGCCGCACCCGCAGCGCCCGCGCAGGTCACGGATGCGGGCGCCAAAGTCCCACGGCATGTTGTAGCCCATCGTATCGGGGATGTTCACGACCGTGGCACCGGCCTTTACGGCCGCCTCGATAATGCGCACCAGAAACTCCTGATCGGAGCGGCCGGCATCCTCGGCATAAAACTCAACATCGTCAACGAACTTGCGAGCATGTTTGATGGCATGGATCGCTCACTCAATTGCCCTTTCCTCAGTCATATGGAGCTTGTCGCGCAGGTGACTGGTGCTCACACCCAGCCCTGTATGGATACGGGACCTCTGGGCCGTTTTGAGCGCCTCTGCAGCCACTTCGATATCCCTGTCGACAGCGCGCGTCAGGCCGCATACCGTGCATCGGTCGCCCGCAATCTTGCCAATCTCCTGTACGGAGCGAAAGTCACCAGGACTCGAGATGGGAAAGCCCGCCTCGATAACGTCCACGTTCATGCGCACCAGCTGGCGGGCGATGAAGAGCTTTTCCTCGGTATTCATGCTGGCGCCCGGCGACTGCTCACCGTCGCACAGGGTGGCGTCAAAGATTGTGATTTTGCGGCTTATATGTTCCTCCTGATTGACCGTTTTATGACAGATGGCTTTCAGGAGAGAGAGAAGGCCTAGAGATAGAAAAATACCCGTGTCGCTCATCACGCCTGAAAGCGGCAGACGATAGCGCACCCGGGTACAACAAATCGTTATAGCGAGATTACAACCCTAGCGCGCTATCCAATCTAGTAGCGCTAGGCCTAGGAGCTGTTGCGTGTTCTTAAACATGTTGGGCTCCCTTCGGCCTCGGGTAGTACTACATCGCGCTAAAGTACAACACAAGTAAAACCACCACAAGGGTGCCTGTCCCCTTCGTGGTGGTTTCGTTGACTCAAATCAAAACCACCCCTAAAAGGGGTGGTTTGC
>CALEXE010000112.1:0-6154 GCA_937925265.1 uncultured Collinsella sp.
CCATTGACCGCACGGTTACCGTCGAACTGCCGCGCGAAGTTGCCGATAACATGGTGGGCATTACAGCGAATGTAGGATCGGGCGATCTGACGGTCACGGACATTGCGTGTCATGACCTCAACTTGACTTTGGACTCGGGAGACATCGAGTTTGCGGGTACTGTAACCGACACCCTGAATGCCAAGGTAGGTTCGGGCGATGTGACGTTCGAGCTCTACCAGGCCCCCGCGAAGTCGATGGACGTAAGCGTGGACTCGGGCGATGTGGAGATAACGGTTCCAAACTCTACGGGCTTTAAGGCGAGCCTCACCGTGGGCAGTGGTGACTTCGAGAGCGATTTCCTTCCGCTTGGCTACGATGGCGAGACCATATTGAATCTTGAATTCGACAACGGTGATAAGTCAGCCACGTATCGTTTTAAGGTCGGTTCGGGCGACATGTCGTTCGATCCGGAGTGACATGCGGTTTTCGGAGGTCGGTGCATATAGGCATGCTCTTTGATGGAGGCGCCGGAGCCCGTCACGGCTCCGGCGCCTTTGCCTTTACAATGGGGGCATGGAACAGATTATCTTGAACATACTCGAGGCTCTGCGTCGCGGCGAGACCGTGGACGACAAAGCGCTCGTCAAACTGATACATGCCGAGGCGCGCCGTGAGGGTGCCGACAAACGCGATTTGGCCAAGCGCCGTCTGCTGCCGTTCTGCCAGCGGGTTAAACGTGAGGAGCCGGCTCGGTGGGCTGCGTGGAATGTCGATGCCGAGTTGGAGGGTCAACTGCTGCAGGTGTTGCGCATGAAGCCGCGTCGCACGGCTTCGGGCGTGGCGACCATTACCGTCATCACCAAGCCCTGGCCATGCTCGGGCGATTGCCTGTTTTGCCCCAACGACCTGCGCATGCCCAAGAGCTATCTGCATGCTGAGCCCGCGTGCGCCCGTGCGGAGCAAAACTGCTTCGATCCGTATCTGCAGGTGAGCGCCCGTTTGACGGCGCTTTCGCAGATGGGACATGCGACCGATAAGATCGAGCTCATTGTGCTTGGCGGTACCTGGAGCGACTATCCGGAAGGCTATCAGACATGGTTTATGTCGGAGCTCTTCCGTGCGCTCAATGACGATGCCGTCGCCGGCGTGGCGGCCAACCCCATGTTAGCGCGTCCGGGCATCAGCCGTGCCGAGGCAGGGCGCCTGCTCGATGACGCTCCCGCCGATGCGCTGCCGCCGGTGGTAGCGGAGCGTCGCGAGCGCTATCGGGCCGCCGGCATTGCGACAGACGAGGCCGAGCTCGCTGCCGGCGTTGCCGACGAGCAGGGGCGTGTGGATGCTGCCGTGGGCGGCTATAACCGCGCGGTGCGTCGTCTGTACGGCCCTGGCACGCCGTGGGGCGAGGTCGCCGAGTGGCAGACAGCAACGATGGAGGAGCTCGAGCGCCAGCAGCGCATCAACGAGACGGCGAAGCATCGCGTGGTGGGACTCGTTATCGAGACGCGCCCCGATGCTGTAACGCCGCAGACCCTCACGCTCATCCGCCGCCTGGGCTGCACCAAGATACAGATGGGCATCCAAAGCCTTGACCAGCATCTACTCGATATCAACGAGCGTCGCATTTCGGTGGCGCAGATCGAGCGGGCGTTTTCGCTCGCGCGCCTGTTTGGCTTTAAGATCCACGCTCATTTTATGCTCAACTTGCTGGACGCCACACCCGAGGGGGACAAGCGCGACTACGAGCGCTTTATGACCGAAGGGGCCTTTATGCCCGACGAGGTCAAAGTCTACCCGTGTGCGCTCATCGAGGGCTCGCGTCTGGTGGGCTGCTATGAGCGCGGCGAGTGGCGCCCCTATTCCGAGGAAGAGCTGCTCGATGTGTTGGCCGACGACATCGTGGTGACGCCGGCGTTCTGCCGTATCAGTCGCATGATCCGCGACTTTAGCTCCGATGACATCATGGTGGGCAACAAGAAGCCCAACCTGCGTCAGCTCGTCGAAAACCGCTTGGCTGCTCGTGGGGAAGGCGCGACGGTGCGCGAGATTCGCTATCGCGAGATCAGCACGGCGGGTGCCGACTTGGATGAGCTGACCCTTGACGAGGAGGTGGCGTACGAGACGCCGGTGACGCACGAGCGCTTTTTGCAGTGGGTGACGCCGCAGGGCAAGATCGCGGGTTTTTTGCGCCTGTCGCTGCCCGATCGTACTTTTGTTGCCACACATGCGGACGAGTTGCCGACGATGCCGGACGAGGCGATGATTCGCGAGGTACACGTGTATGGCATGGCGGCGCGCGTGGGGGATCAAGGCCAGGCAGCCCAGCACCATGGATTGGGGCGTTTGCTCGTAGAGCGTGCGTGCGAGATTGCCCGGGATGCGGGTTATGCGCGCATCAACGTGATCAGCGCGATTGGTACGCGCGAGTACTATCGCCATTTGGGTTTTTACGACCATGGACTCTATCTGCAAAAGGAGCTCTAAATGAACAAGCCGAGTGTTTCTGCTGGTGTCGTTGCCGGCGTTGCTCTGGGAGCCGCGGCGCTTGGTGCGGCCGCGGTCGCTGTTCGTGCTGCCTGTCTGCAGGTTGCGCGAACCCGCAATGGGTTGGCGCGTGTGAAACGCGTGCACGATGAGGGCGGCGATGAGATTCGCGTGTTGGTGCAAGGCGGCGTCTACCAAAGCGCAAGCTACGTTGGCGAGCGTTGGGCGGAGCCCGTCTTTGCGTACTATCGTGCGTTTGACGATGCGTTTGAGGCCGAGGATGCAATGCGTGACGCTTATGGTCACGGTATCGACCGTGTGCTTATGCTGGGCGGCGGCGGGTTTGCCTATCCCAAGTTTGCGCTGATGTCGCACGAGAGCTTGCGCATGGATGTCATTGAGTACGATGCCGAGATTACGCGCCTGGCGCGCCGTTGGTTCTACCTGGACGAGCTGGAACGCACGGTGGGCGATCGCTTGCGGGTGATTACCGCCGAGGCTCGCTCGTATCTGGGTGTGACGAGCGTGGGCCATCGTCGCTACGACGTGGTCGTGAGCGATTGCTTTGGCGGTGCCGAGCCCGTGCGCGAGCTGGCGACCGTTGAGGCGCTGCGTCTGGCGCGGGGCAGCCTGAACCCTGGGGGTATCTACGTGGCCAATATCGTGAGCGCAAACGAGGGGAGCGATGTGACGTTCCTTCGCGACTGCGCTGCCACGGCACTCGAGGTATTCGCCCACGCCTGGGTGGTCCCATGCGGCGATGCAGAGTTCGGCGGCGAGGAGAATTATCTGCTCATCGCCAGCGACGGCGACTACGCCTTTGCCGAAGCTGTGCCCTTCGACACCGACTTCCTCGGCACCGTCCTTCACGACAAGTAAGTCTCCCCGTCCCAAAAAAGACTGGTCCTAGGCGTGGTCGCGCCAGCTGCGGACACGCTGCTTCATGCCCTCTATGTCGAGCACGCCTTCGGCAAAACCCTTGCGCACGAGCTCTTCGGGAACAAACTCGTCGTAGCGGTCAAAGTAAGGCACCTCGCCAGGATAGACGAGCTCGATGGGATCGAAGTCCTTCTCGGCCTCGGCGGCGAGCACCTCAAAGAACGTCTCCTCGTCGGCCTTCATCTTGAACTGCATAAAGTATGGACGCGACGAATCGAGCCCGCGAAGGCCAAGCTCCGCGGCGCATTTAATCTTGAGCACGCGCTCGAGTGCCAAAAAGGCGTAACTGCCCAGCCAGGGGAAGAGCACCCAGGTATCGCCGCCCAGGTTGATGAGCGGCTTGGTTCCCGCACCCGAAATCTCGGCCGTATGACGAGCCTGTGCTAAGCGGGCCCGTGCGTTACCCATAAGGTACGGATATGCCGCGTGCTCGTTGAGCGCCTTGCGCATGCGCTCGAGTACGTGTGTATTGATGTCGCCGGGGCAGTCGCCAAAGTAGGCCGGCACCCGGCCCTTGACCTGCGTGGCAAAGACGGTGTGGCGCCTCCAGTCCACTTCCTCGACAATCCAGCAGTGTCCGGCGATGGCGATGCGCTCACCGGGCGGTGGCGGATTGACGATCGTGCCCAACTCGGCCGACTCGCTGCGAACGGTGAACTCCTCGTTTTCCTGGAATACGGCGTAGAACTTAAAGTTGTTAATGATGCGCTCACCCGCGAGACCCACGATGAGCCCACCGCCCTCGGTGACTTGGATATGGTCGATCTTAATGAGGTGACGCAGCAGTACGCGATAGTCATCGGCCGAGACGCGGTGGAAATAGCTGAGCGTGAGCACACGCTGGGCAAGCTCGGCCGGTGTGAGCTCGCCGGTGCTGGCGAGCGTCGACATGGTCTGGTGATAGAGCAAACTGTAGGGGAGCCGATCGAGTTCAGGCGGCTCGACCCATTTTTCCTCGCGATAGAGTTGTACGAGCGCGATGCCCTGCAGGAGCTTCCAAGGAATGGTCTCGGGCATCATCGTGCGCGGCTCGGGTTCTTCCTCGCGCATGACAAACCACATCTCGGGCGGAAGGTCGCGACGGCCTGTGCGCCCCATGCGCTGCAAAAAGGAGCTGACGGTAAACGGCGCGTCAATCTGGAAGGCGCGCTCCAGGCGGCCGATATCGATACCGAGCTCCAGCGTAGAGGTGGTGACGGTTGTCTGCGCCTGCTCCTCGTCGCGCATGAGCTCCTCGGCCGTCTCGCGCAGCGATGCCGAAAGGTTGCCGTGGTGGATGAGAAAGCGGTCGGGCTCGTGTCGACTTTCGCAGTAGCTGCGCAGCATGGAGCACACGGCCTCTGCCTCCTCGCGCGAGTTGGCAAAGACCAGGCACTTGCGGCCGCGCGTATGTTCAAAGATATAGCCCATACCGGGGTCGGCGTTGTCGGGTGCCGTGTCGGTGGGGTTGAGAAGCGCCTGCTCGGCCGCTCGTGGGATGTCGACTTCGCCCTCGGGGGCCGAGGAAGTGCGACGGTCTTTGGGAGCGGCCTTGCCCCGCGCCTGCTCGCGACGTTGACGGCGTTCTTCCTGTGCAAGCTGTCCGCTGTGGCACATGTCTTGTCCGGATGCGGGCAGCGCCGCGGGCGCCGCCGTCTCAATACGCTCGCAAGTAAGCACCTCGGCTTCTTGTGGACCCGTGCCTACGAATCCTCGTTGCTGTGCCTGGGGACCCGAGTTGTAGAAGTGCTCCATGGAGATGCGCCACATGCGGCGCGGTTCCTCAAAGCGGGGGATAACGCAGTCGCGCCCCGTTCCCTGTGAGAGAAAAGCGCCCGTGCGCTCGGGGTCGCCGATGGTGGCCGAAAGGCCAATGCGGCGAGGCTGCACGCCGGCCATGCGCGAGAGTCGCTCGATAAGGCAGAGCGTTTGCCCGCCACGGTCGCCGCGCATGAGCGAATGGACCTCGTCGATAACCACGTAGCGCAGGTCGCAGAACATGCGCGGGATCGCCATGTGCTTATGGATCAAGAGCGCCTCGAGCGACTCGGGTGTAATCTGCAAGATGCCGCTCGGCTTTTTGATGAGTTTGGCCTTGTGCGATTGCGAGACGTCGCCATGCCAGTGCCAGACGGGGATGTCAGCTTCTTCGCACAGGTCATTGAGGCGGACGAATTGGTCGTTGATGAGCGCCTTGAGGGGGCCAATGTAGAGGGCGCCCACGCTTGCGGGCGGGTTCTCCCAAAACTCGGTCAGGATGGGAAAGAAGGCCGCTTCGGTTTTGCCGGAAGCTGTGGATGCCGTCAGGAGTACATTGTCTTGTGTGTTAAAGATGGCATCTGCTGCCGCAACCTGAATGGAGCGCAGGCTCTCCCAATCGTGGGAGTAGATAAAGTCTTGGATAAACGGGGCGTAGCGGTCAAAGGCGTTCACGGGGCCTCCTCTCATATACGAACCTCTCAACGCGGCGAGCAGTGGCTTGCTGCATTACTGCTTCAACGTTCGCCCAGATAAAACCTACCAAAATAAACCTGTCCCTTTTTGGCAGGTTAGATGGTGAATTCGGCGAAGTTGCGGTTGCCGTCTGCGGTGCCGGTGTCGCCTGTTGCAGCTGGCGGCGCCAGCGTGACGCCGCCGACGCTTTGCAGCAACTCAGCCACGTTTGCATCGGGATTCTGGCACAGGATATCGAGCAGCTCGATAAAGTCACGGATGACCTCACGCGGCGTCAGATGCGTGTCTGCTCCCACACGACCGAACTCGATCTTGAGGA
>CALEXE010000113.1:0-1177 GCA_937925265.1 uncultured Collinsella sp.
TGGGACATGCCCCAGGCCCGGCGTCGTGTAGGAAAAACTACTTAGTCCTCGAGAGCCTTCTCGATGCGGCTCGTGACGCCCTTGAGGTTAAGACCGACGACGTACTGCTTGATCGGGCGCTTGATGTGCTCGATCACAAAGCGCTTGCCGTCGATGTCTTGGGCAGCGAGGTTGCGGTAGAGCTTCTCGACCTGCTCCTTGACCTCGGGATCGTTGAACGCGTAGTGGCCGGAGACATCCAGAATCTTCAGGCTGAGCTCGTCGTCGGCCAGGATGTCGTCAACCTGCAGGTTGACGTCGTCGCCGGTCATCCACTTGCGCCAACGCTCGGTCTTGATAGCCTTGACCAGCAGCGTGTGATACAGGTCGGAGGGATCGTCGCACAGGCCGTTGTCGACCAGAATCTGCTCGGTAGCGCAGAGCTTGAGGTAAGCGCGGGTCTCCTCGGTGCCGTACTGAGGGGCAACATTGGAGGCCGTCACGTGAGCCGGGATGTGCTCGAGCAGCGTCGCGTCATCCAGGTAGTCGGCGTTGTGCTCCTTCAGGCCCACGCCGTAGCGCTTGGCCATGTCGGCGAGCTCGCGGGCATTCTTAAAGTTGTAATGACCGACCTGCTCGGTCCAACGGGTGAGCGTACCGGTCTGGCCGACGATAAAGGTGGGCATGGGGCAGCCACGCTTCTCGAGCTCGGGCTGCAGCTGAGAAATGAACTCCTCGTATTTATCGGTAGAGGTCAAGCCGCCATTGGTCTCCTCGGTACCGACCTCATAGGCGACCTCGGGAAGGTTATGCTCGCGACGGTACTGCTCAAGGTAGTCGATAAGATCGATCGTACGGCGAAGCACCACGTCGAGCGGAATAACCTTGCCGATCTGATAGGGGTCCTTGGTGGGGTCGACCATCAGCAGGTCAAAGCCCGCCTCCATGTCGGCGACGAAGGACTTGCGGGCGAGCTCCATGGCCTCGTCCTCGGGCAGGTGGGCGTTACGCTCCTCGTCGCGCTGCCACGGACCACCATGATCGCGGCACAGGTAGTACGGACCGGTGTAACCCACCTCGTCGGCAACCTTCTTGATGTCGGCGGCAAAGCGCGTCTGGTCCCAGCCGTTGACGTAGCCGGCGCCCATCTCGTCCATATCGACCTGGTTGCGGCTAGCGATAAACATGGGCGGGAAAT
>CALEXE010000114.1:0-12088 GCA_937925265.1 uncultured Collinsella sp.
TTCGGCTCGTGCGGAATCTACGAAAATCTCAACCCGGCCCCTCGGACCGGAGCTGCGGTAACTTTGCTGCGAATCCTCGCGCCCGTTGAGCGACGCGCCCCACGCATAACCCTTATGTCGGTAGGCTGATGCGTTGCGTCCCTGATGGCTACAGGGTTGAAACGAAGGTGGACAGGCGGTGGAGGCCTTCGTCTAGGTCTTTGTCGGAGACGCAGTAGCTTAGGCGGATATGACCTTCGGTGCCGAAGCAGTCGCCCGGGACTAGGGCTACGTTGGCCTCTTTGATGGCTTTGATGCAGAAGTCTTCGCTTGTCAGGCCGTACTGTTTAATGCTGGGGAAGGCGTAGAAGGCGCCGGCTGGTTCCACTACGTCGAGATCCATGGCGTCTAAGGCTGCGAGTACGCGTTCGCGGCGGGCTCTGTAGACTTTGAGCATGGGGGTTGGGTCGACGGTCAGGGCTCGAGCTGCGGCGTCCATCTCGAAGGAGACGGCACTCGATACTAGGTATTGGTGGGCCTTTGCGATCTCGGCGATGACGGGGGCTGCGGCTGCGAGCCAACCCAAGCGCCAGCCGGTCATGGCCCAGGGCTTGGAGAAGCTCTCGATGACTACCGTCTGCTCGCGCAGTTCTGGGTGTCGCTGGGCAAAGCGCTCGTAGCCGTCCGCGTAGACCAAGCGGTTGTATACGTCGTCGCAGACTACGTAGATGCCCGCCTGCTCTGCCACGCGCGCCACGGCGTCGAGCGATGCCGTGTCGAGGATGCAACCCGTGGGATTGTTGGGCGAGCAGATGACGATGGCCTTGGTCGCCGGGGTCACACAGGCGCGAAGCGCATCCTCGTCAATCTGGAATTGCGCAGGCTCCGTATCCAAAAAGACAGCCTTGGCGTGATTGGCCACGACGATGCTCTCGTACAGGCCAAAGGCCGGCGTGGGGATGATGACCTCGTCGCCAGGGTTGAGCATAGCCATAAATGTTGCCGACAGTGCCTCGGTCGCGCCGTCGGTCAGGATGACCTCATCGGCGGAAAACGCCAGACCCGCGTCACCCATATATTCGGACAGTGCCTCGCGCAGGGCGGGGCGACCGTTGTTGGGCGGATAGTGCGTGTCGCCGCGGTCCAACGAAGCAGTCACCTCGGCGCTAACCACATCGGGCGTGGGAAAATCGGGCTCACCGAGCGCAAGCGCAATGCATCCCGGATGCTGCGCGGCGAGTGCGTTAATCCGACGGATGCCGGAGGGCTTGAGCGTGGCAAGCGAGGTGTTCATGGGCAGACGCATGACGTTCCTTTCGTAAGGGTTGCACTAGGATAGCGCGGCGGGACGCCGCCGGACGGTGTAACCTAAACGGAAACCAACCGGAAAGGAGGCGGCATGGAGACGACCGCACGCGGCGATGTACCAAAAACGCTGCAAACCATTGCGTATATCAGTATTCCCAAGAGCGCCGATCTTGAGTTTTTGCTCTGGGACCTGCAGGATGCCATCGCCGCCTATGCACAGATTTCCGGCACCGCACTCCCCCATCCAGTCGACTTGGAGGCGGATGATGCCGGCAGCGTTGCCGGTACCGCCGATGGCATTGTGTTCGCCGTTGAAGATGCACCCAATGATGAAGCGATGGCGCCCATTGAGCAGGTGCTCGACCGCTTTGGCGGCGCAGGGACGCGTGCCTACGTTGTTGTCCAGGCCGACATCGGCGGCCTGGAGCGAGCACACGGGCTCGTCGTGCGTCTGCGAGCGGCGTGCGACCTTCGTGGGCTGTCATGGTGCGGCGGCGTTGTCGCCTGTACCGGCAGCGGCTTCGCGGCGCTTCGTCACTCACCGCGCATGGGACTCTTGCGGCGACCGTTTTCGGAAGCGATGGACAAGCTCGTAGGCGCCGTTCGTATGGGCTGTTCGGTTGAGCATGCGCAGCGACTTGGTGGTGGTAATGCCGAGGACGTCGACGCCGACGGCATGGCTTGCGCCGAGCCAGCCGTGCCCGTGCCGATCTGGCGAGGCGTTCTGAAACGCCTCGGCGCCCGCACTCAATCAATAATCTAAATTAATGAGCTGCCCAGTCAACGGCTTCACTCCAACGCTCGACAAGCCGCTCCAAACGCCACGCCGCGTTGGCAGGACTCGTCGACGGCAGCACGATGGCGGGTAGCCCCGTCCGCTCTTGTAGATAGCGTTTGTAGAGCCGTCCGGCCGTGCCGCCGTTGCAAACAACGATCTCGATCGGCGTGGCATCCACAATGCGTTCAATATGTGCCGGCACAACGTTTTTGATGCTAGCGTCACTCGAGCCCTTAATGTCGCAGCTCTCGATCACGTCCCACAGGGCCACACCGCCGTTGAGCAGCATAGCCCGCTTGGCAGCAATCGAGGCGGCGAGCGTCGCGGGCTCGCCGCTCGCCAAAGAGTCTCCCTCGTTGGGCGGCACGGGCGCACCAAGGCACGCGGCCATCACACGCCAAAAGCGGTTCTGCGGATTGCCATAGTAGAAGGCATTGGCACGCGAGAGCACCGAGGGAAACGACCCCAGCACCAAAACGCGCGAGCGCCGGTCGAACACGGGCTCAAACCCATGCTCAATATGCTGATAGCCCTCGTCAGACACAGGCATGGGCTAGGCCCTCAGCAGATAGCGCACCTCATAGGGTGCAAGCTCGAGGGTACCCGTAAGCTCGACCGTGGGCGCATCGTCGGCAAGCAGGTCGACAAAGGAGCCGTTGAGCTCGCCGGCTCCAAAGGTATAGGGCTCGTTCACGGCATTGACCGCCACGAGCACCGTCGCGCCGTCACAGGCGCGCTCGAACAGCAGCTGCTTGTTCTGGATCACCACGTTGCGATAGGCACCGTAGTTGAGAGCACGGGCCGCCGCGTCGTCGGCCGAGCGAAGGTGCGCGAGCTGCTTGATGAAGGCCGTCAGCTCGTTGGGCGCAGGCTCATCGAGCGCAGGTCGCAGCGCCCAGTCGCCATCGGGGCCACCCTTTTCACCGGCAATTCCCAACTCGCTGCCATAGTAGACGCACGGGATGCCCGGCATGCCAAAGAGCATGCCATAGGCGGGACGCAGGCACGACTTGTCGGTGAGGATGCTCGCCAGGCGCGGCACGTCGTGGTTGTCGACAAACGACAGCAGGTGCTTGCCGCGGTAGATGCACCAGGGGTCGCCGCCAAACTGGCGGTGCAGCGAGTGCGCGATCTCGAACATATTGACCGAGTTAAAGCTGGAGTACAGGCCCTTGTAGCACTCGTAGTTGGTGCAGGAGTCGAGCATCTCGTCGTTGACGATCTGGTTGTAGTCGCCGTGGAGCGTCTCACCAATCAGCACAAAGTCGGGCTTGAGCTCACGGGTAAAAGTATGCAGGCGGCGCATAAAATCGCGATCGAGCATATAGGCGACGTCCAAGCGGAGGCCGTCGATGCCAAAGCCCTCGGCCCAGCGACGCACGGACTCAAGCAGGTAATCGACCACGGCGGGGTTTTGCAAGTTGAGCTTCACAAGCTCAAAATGGCCTTCCCAGCCCTCGTACCAAAAGCCGTCGCCATAGCAGGAGTCGCCGTCAAAGCTAATGTGAAACCAGTCCTTGTAGGGCGAGTCCCACTTGCGCTCCTGAACATCGCGGAAGGCCCAAAAACCGCGACCGACATGGTTGAAGACGGCATCAAGCACCACACGGATGCCATGGGCATGCAGTGTCTCGCACACGGCGGCAAAGTCGGCATCCCCACCCAGGCGGCGGTCGATATGGCGCAGGCTGCGCGTGTCGTAACCGTGACTGTCGGATTCGAGCGGCGGGTTAATGAGCACAGCACCGATGCCGAGCTCTTGCAGGTAGCCGGCCCATTGGGCAATCTTCATTATGGGCGCATCGGGGTTGGGCGCAGCGTTGGCAGCCTGGGCGAGCTCATCCTCGGCAACGGGCGCGGCGTTTTCGCGCGGAGCTCCACAAAAGCCCAGCGGATAGATCTGGTAGAACGTCGTCTCGTATGCCCACATAGCAACCTCCCGGTAAGCTCAACACAACGACATCCATTGTATGCCCAACAGGGTGGCTAATTTGCGATGAGAGACGTGGCTAGGCGACAGGCTTTGCGCGGTGTATGGCTGGGAATAGCACCGTGATAGCGAGAACGACACCCACGACGGCAATCGCCCCGCCCGCACAACCGATCCAGGCGATGCCGGGACCCGACACCACGGCGCCGCCGACCGCGGTGCCCGTGCCGATACCGAGGTTAAACAGGCCCGAGAAGATCGACATGGCGACGGCCGACGAATCCGCCGGCGTGTACTTGATGAGCTCGGCCTGGAACGCCACGTTAAAGGCTGTGGAGCAGCAGCCCCATAGCGCGCAGACGGCAAGCACTGCTACGAGCGACGATGCGACCGGACCCATGAGCAGCAGAGCCACCGGCACGCCGGAGAGCGTGATAGCCAAGAACGGGAAGCGATGCCCATCGAACAGACGGCCGAACAGCCAGCTTCCGAGCAGACCGGAGCAGCCAAACGCCGTCAGCGTCATGGTGATGGCGCCCGCGTCGACGTGCGCGACCTGTGCCAGGAACGGCTCGATATAGCTGTAACCCGCGTAGTAGCCGGTCGCCATAAAAACCGTGACCGCGTAGAGCGCGATCAGGAGCGGGTTCTTGAGCAGCTCGGGCAACTGTTTGACGGTAAAGCGCTCGCCCGCCGGCATGGCCGGGAACACGGTCGCCTGGTAGACGACCGCGATGGCCGAGAGGACCCCGACCACGGCAAACGTCATGCGCCAGCCCACGGCCAAGCCAATAGCGCGACCGAGGGGCAGACCAAAGATCTGCGCGATGGACGAGCCCGTAGCGATCATGCTGATGGCGAGCGCCCCGTGGCGAGTGTCGACCAGGCGCGAGGCCATAATCGAAGCGACCGACCAGAACACGGCATGTGCGCAAGCGACCACCAGGCGCGCACAGACCAGGATGGGATAAGTCGGCGCCACAGCGGACAGAAACTGGCCCAGCGAAAACACGGCCAGCACGCCCAGCAACATCCGCTTGAACTCAAAGCGCGAAGCGAACACCATGAGCGGCAGCGACAGCAGCATGACGCCCCAGGCATAGACCGAGATCATGATGCCGGCTTGGGACTCGGTGAGCGAGAACGACGCGGCGATGTCAGTCAAAAGACCGATGGGCATAAACTCCGACGTGTTGAACACGAAGGCGCAGCAGGTGAGTCCGATGAGCGGGAGCCACTGCTTGAGCGTGATGCCGTCTTGCCTTGCCTGAGTCATATATAACGTCTCCAATCGTTTTGAGCGGAGGCGATTATATAGCAACGGCCCGCATCCGTCAGCAACAGATGCGGGGCCGAAAACAATTCGATACACAGAGGTTGCGCCGTCAATAAATAACTAAGCCAACCCCAGCAATATACCTGCCGAATGCACGACAAACGCCACGATCCAGGCGACCGTCACCTGAAACGCGAACACGGCAACGGCATAGCGCGCGCCCAGCTCACTCTTGACGGCGCCGATTGCCGCCACGCAAGGCGGGTACAGCAGCGTAAAGACCAAGAACACGTAGGCGGTGAACGGCGAAAACATGGTCGACAGTGCCGCGGGCGACGTTGCACCCAAAAGCACCGTGAGGGTCGAGATGACGCTCTCCTTGGCGATAAGTCCGGTGACGAGCGCCGTGGATGCACGCCAGTCGCCAAAGCCGAGCGGCGCCAGCGCCGGCGCGATAATGCTACCCAAACCGGCAAGTAGACTCTGCGACTGATCGGCGACCACATTAAAGCGAATGTCGAACGTCTGAAGGAACCAGATAACCACGGTAGCGGCAAAGATAATGGTAAAGGCCTTGGTAATAAAGTCCTTGGCCTTATCCCATGCCAGCATCACCGTCGTCTTGACGCTCGGCAGGCGGTAATTGGGGAGCTCCATGATAAACGGCACCGGGTCGCCCTTAAATGCCGTGCGGTTGAGCACCAGGGCGGCAATGCAGCCGACCACGATGCCGATCAGATAGAGCGAAACCATGGCGGGAACTGTCGCCTGCGGGAAAAACGCTCCGCACAGCAGACCGTAGACCGGCAACTTGGCCGAACAGCTCATGAACGGCGTGAGCATGACCGTCATCTTGCGGTCGTGCTCGGATGGGAGCGTACGGGTCGACATGATAGCCGGCACGGTGCAGCCAAAACCGACGAGCATGGGCACGAAGCTGCGGCCCGACAGACCAAAGCGACGCAATACCTTATCCATGACAAAGGCCACGCGCGCCATGTAGCCGGAGTCTTCCAGAATGGAGAGGAACAAAAAGAGCACGACGATAATCGGCAGGAAGGTCAGCACGCTGCCCACGCCCGTAAGCACGCCGTCGACAGCCAGCGAGCGCACCACGTCGTTGGTGCCGAACGCTTTGAGACCCGCATCGGCCGAGGCGATGATGGCAGCGATGCCGTCCTCCATAAGTCCCTGCAACGCCGCGCCGATCACGCCAAACGTCAGCCAAAAAACAAGGCCCATGATCACCAGAAACGCCGGAATGGCTGTGTAACGACCTGTCAGGATGCGGTCGATCTTGACGGAGCGCACGTGCTCGCGGCTCTCGTGCGGCTTGACAACACAGCGCCCGCACACGTCGCCGATAAAGCTAAAGCGCATATCGGCCAGCGCGGACAGGCGGTCGGTGCCGGCCTCGCCCTCCATCTGGGTAATGATGTGCTCGATGGCGTCGAGCTCGTTGCGGTCCAGGTGAAGCGCCTCGGTCACCAGCTCGTCGCCCTCAACCAGCTTGGTCGCCGCAAAACGCACGGGAATGTGCGCCGTCGCGGCATGGTCCTCGATAAGGTTGGCGATGCCGTGAATGCAGCGATGCAGCGCGCCGCCGTCCGGACCATCGGGCGCGCAGAAGTCCAGGCGACCGGGGCGCTCGCGGAACCGCGCCACGTGCAAGGCATGATCCACCAACTCGCCAATGCCCTCGTTGCGGGCAGCACTAATGGGAACAACAGGCACGCCCAGCAGGCTCTCGAGCAGGTTGACGTCCACGGCGCCGCCGTTGGCCGTCACCTCGTCCATCATGTTGAGCGCGATGACCATGGGGCGGTCGAGCTCCATAAGCTGCAGCGTCAGGTACAGGTTACGCTCGATGTTGGTGGCGTCGATGATATCGATGATGGCGTCGGGGTGCTCGTCCAGGATAAACTGGCGGCTTACGATCTCCTCGCCCGTGTACGGCGACAGAGAATAAATGCCGGGCAGGTCGGTAACGCCCGCCTCGGGATGGTTACGGATAGTACCGTCCTTGCGGTCGACCGTCACGCCGGGAAAGTTACCGACGTGCTGGTTGGAGCCCGTCAGCTGGTTGAACAACGTAGTCTTGCCGCAGTTTTGGTTGCCAGCGAGGGCAAAGTGCAGCGGCGCACCCTCGGGCACGGCCGTTTTTGCCGCACGGGGCGAATACGTCCCCTCGCCCAGGGCCGGGTGATCTGTCGTGCCGATTGCGGCGTTAGCGCGCGGACCCGTATCGGTGTCGTGAACACCCACGAGCTCGATGCGAGCGGCATCGTCCTTGCGCAGCGTCAGTTCGTAGCCACGCAGGCGAATCTCGAGCGGATCGCCCATAGGGGCGTACTTCATCATGGTGACTTCGGTGCCCGGTGTTAGGCCCATGTCCAAAATATGCTGTCGGAGTGCCTGATCGTCGGATGTCACCGATGCGACAACGGCGTCCTTTCCAATCTCGAGCGTATCGAGCTTCACGCGCTCATCCTTTCGTTAGACGCGGCTAACCGTTTACCGGGGCTAACCAACTCGTAACGACAAATGATAGCGCTCTGAACTATTTTATACAGTCAAATACCGATGTTTACCTGCGCAAACTTTATGCCGTGCGCCCCGAAAGCTCTTTGCGCATACCGCTCAGCGAGATCGAAACGGAACCCGACCGCGCGGTAGCAGTGAGTCGATCACCCTCGACCGACCCCGTGCATGTAAAGGGCGCCTTGCCCATCAAGACGTGGGAGATAGTACCCGAGAGTTCAAAGAAATCGCCCTCAGCGCGGGCGCTCGAGAGAGCGATATTGAGACCCCTGACGTTTAGTACTGCCCTGAGCGCGCCGTTCACCCCATGTGAAAACGTCACCTCGCCGCATTTACTCCCCACCGGCGTCTGGGCTGAAACCACATACGTACCCTCAAGCATGGCTCCTCCTCTAAGCAGACTTTTTGAAATGGCCATCTAGTCTACTTTGCTGCGAGACGGCTTGCCCAGAAACCGTGAACACGCAACGACGTTCAATCAACAGATTGGTGCAAGGGGGACAAGCGTGCAAGGGGGACAGGTTACATTTGGCACCATTTGCGCCAACGGACGGGATGCGGAGCGACGACCGTGCAGGTGGATTCCGGATCGTCGCTTCCTCCGTCCCCCAGCGAATCAAAACAAGTTGCGGTGGAATAGTTCCCGCTTGATGCTTTAACCAGTAAAACAGGAACTATTCCACCGCAACTGCAAAAGCCCGCGCTGGCAACAAATGTCACCTGCGCAGGCTTGGTGGGCGCTCACAAAGGCACGTAATAGAGACCCACATCAGTTATGGAATGCCAAGCAGCATCGATACGCGATGCCCGCCGGCCTACCAAGCAACGAAGCTCGCCGTAGCCTTAGACGATCGGCGCGATGCCGGCAAAGTGCAGATACAGCGAGATAACTGCCACGACAATGACCACTGCTGCGATCAGCTTGTCGTGCAGATGCGGAAGCACCTGCTTGCCGCGGCCGCGCTCGCCCAGAATATAGACGGGGATGGCTGGGGCAAAAAGGATCGTCGTGATCATGACGCCCTGGAGGCCCGTCGACCACACCAGGAACAGCGTGTAGACAAAGCCGAGCGTACCAAAGAAGCGTGCTTTGCCGACACTCGGCGCGTGCGGCCCGTCCAAATGCTCGTTCTTCCAGCCGATCACCATGTAATAGGCAGCCGAGCAGACATACGGAACCAGAATCGTGTTGACCGCGCAGCTATAGAAGAACTGGTAGGTGCTCGCCGCCACATACGACACAATCAAGAAGAGTTGCGTGATGCCGGAGCTCACGAGAACCGTTACCACCGGGGCATCGTGCTTGTTCGTCTTAGCAAACGCCAGCGGGAAGGAGCCCTGACGCGCCGCCTCAAACGGCGTCTCGGATGCAATGATGACGTAGCCCAGCATCGCGCCGACCAGCGAGAGAATAACGCCAAGGTTTACGATGGCAGCTCCTACCGGACCGATTGCGCACTCGAGAATTCCCGCCATGGAGGGCGTTGCGAGCTGTGCCATTTCCTCACGCGGCATAATGCCGAGCGACAGCATCGAGATGATCAGATACAGCGTGAACACGGCTGCAAATCCAAGCGCCGTCGAGCGACCGACATCGCGCACATACTTTGCACGGCCCGAGATGACGACAGCGCCCTCGATGCCCGTGAAGACCCAGACAAGGGCAATCATGGTCGAGACAACCTGCTCGCCAAAGCCGGGGCCAGCCGGTTCTCCCCAGAAGTTGTCCATAAAGATATCGACGTCGAACTTACCCAGGAGCACAATGCTCAGCACAAAGAGTCCCAGCGGCACCAACTTCGCCAAGGTGACGATCGTGTTAATGCCCGCAGCTTCCTTAACGCCACGAAGCACGAGAGCGGTAAGGAACCACAGAAACACGCTGGCACAGATGATGGAAAGCAGATTGTTGCCCGTGCCGAATACAGGGAAGAAATAGCCAAGCGCGCTAAACAGCAAAAGTGCAAAGCTCACGTTGGAAAGGCATGCGCTGATCCAGTAGCCCCAAGCGGAGTTGAATCCAACATAATCGCCAAAACCGGCGGCGGCGTATGCATAGATACCGCCGGTCAGGTCGGGACGAGCCTGAGACAAACCGTTGAACACCATCATCAGCGCAAAGACGCCAATAAAGCAAATTCCCCACGAGACGATAACCGCGCCGGTATTGGCTCCGCCCGCCGCCATATCGCCGGCAAGAGAGAAGATACCGCCGCAAATGCTCGCAGTGATGACCATCATGGTCAGACGAAAGAGATCCAGACCATTGGGGTCGATTATCTCGTCGTTGCAAGTTTTAGAGGCCATATATGTGCACCCCCTCAGTCAAGCGACCGTATGAAGATGGCCCGGACGTCCCGAATCGGGTGCCGGGCCATCGGTCAAGCGATCATTAAGCTAGTAAAGCGGCCGCATTAGAAGCGCAGTGACAGGCAGGAGAGGCCTCCGTCGACCTTGCGATACTCGGAGGTGTCGACAACGAGCGTCTTGTAGCCCAGATCCTGCACGGCCTTGAGCACGGTCGGATAGCCCTCGGCAACGATGACCGTACCGTTGACCCAGATGCAGTTGGCGCCGTAAGCCTCGTCCTCGGGCACGACGATCTTGTTGTACTGGGCAAAGTCGGGCTTATCGATGAACTCACCGGAGACGAGCATGTTGTTGTCCTCGATGTAGTTGACGCCCGTCTTGAGGTGCAGGACCTCCTCCAGAGGCACCTCGGAGCCCTCGAGGCCCCAGCCCTCGAGAATCTCGCAGAACTGGCGGATACCCTCTTCGTTGGTGCGAGCAGAGCGACCGACGTAGAAGTGGTCGCCGACCATCATGACGTCGCCGCCGTCGAGCGTGCCGGGGGAAACGATGTGCTTGACATGCTCGTCGTCAAAGAAGCGACGGACGACCGGCTCGATTTCGTCCTTCTCGCCATTACGACTGTCGGCGCCGGGGTTGGTAATGATGGCGCCGCAGCGAGTGATAACGGCCGGATCCTCGACAAAGCAGCTGTCGGGATACTGCTCAAGCGCCGGCAGCACCGACACGTCAACGCCACACTGCTCGAGTGCATGCTCGTAATCGTAGTGCTCCTCGATAGCGCGCTCGTAGATGGGCTGGCCAAGCTCGGGAGCGCTCGTGATGCCATTGCTCAGGGACTTGCCAGGACGACGGATGATGACGTGGCTGAACTTAGTCATGATGATCCTCCTTGGATCTCATAGTACTGAGCGGACTTCCTTGCGTCCGCCTTCCTTCCGATGGCTTTATCTTAGGGTGTCTTTACTGTTTTGTATATTGTATACAATCATGAACGGTAGATATTTGTCGGTAAGCGTATTATTGCTTCTTCTGGTTTGGTAGCGCGATTTAACTGGTCATTCTATAATTCAATTAGCCTATTGAGGCGAAACGTATTTATTTTTGAAAATATACAGTTGAGGAATATAAGCTCATGGAAACGCTCCGAAGACCCTTGAAGGATCATGTATACGACTATATTTCGAGTCGCATAGACGCCGGCGAGCTTTCGGCCGGCGACCGCGTGAGCGAGCAGGCGATCTGCGATGCCATGGGCGTGTCGCGCACGCCGGTTCGCGAGGCGCTCATCCAGCTGGCAAGCGACGGCTATCTGGACAATCTCCCCCGCCGCGGATTCCGCGTCCGAGGGTTCGATCAGCAAAACGCCGTTGAAGTCTTTGAGATTATGGGGCCTCTCGACGGGCAGGCGGCATACCTCGCCTGCCCTTTCCTAACCGACGAGGACATCATGCAGCTGAAGTTTTTGGTTGGGTCCATGGACCTTGCGATCCAAGGCGGTCTTATCCGAAAGTACGACGACATTCAGCGGGACTTTCACCTCACGTACTTCAACCGCTGCGGCAACGACCGTCTGCGCGACATGATTTCGCAACTCGAGCGCTGCTTTATCAAGCGCGATTACGAGACTGTCGACCAGGAGACGGCGTGCGAACTGCTCAATAAAGCCAACAACGAACATGCTCATATTCTTGAGTTGTTCGAAGCACGAGATGCGACGGGCGTGCGCGACTACGTTCGCGATGTCCATTGGAACACAGAAAACGCCCAGTTCACCGTCTGGTAGGAAAGCAACAAGGGACGACGTCGGTCTTAAACCTTGGCGACAGCACCGCCCAAACTAATCCGCTTTCCTCCGTCCCCGAGGGATCATTCTTCTGGCAGCCAAGACAACGCCGATGCTTTGGCGCGGACAGCGAAAGCCCGCCAGAGCGAGCAAGGTGCCTTGAAACGAGGCGGCATTGAC
>CALEXE010000115.1:0-12826 GCA_937925265.1 uncultured Collinsella sp.
GGCCGCGCGGCAAGGAGATATATTGCCAGACCGGAGGGGCGCCGGGGGCGGGAATTCCACTCTTCACAAGTCCTACACAATACATCGCTTCCTATATAAGTAATAGAAAGGCTGGTGCAGAAATACTGCACGTATCAGATGATGACCCTTCGGTTAAGAGATATATAAAGATCGGTCACCTGTAAGTGTCTATCTACCCACGCTTTTGCTATATAAACCAGCGCTTCAGATAAAAAGAGGGAGCGCCGCGCACAACGCGACACTCCCCTAGCGATTCAAGAGAATCTATTAAGCCTCGAGAGCCTTCTTGGCGATGGTAGCCAGCTCGTTGAAGGACTCGATGTCCTCGTAAGCCATCTGAGCCAGGACCTTGCGGTCGAGCTCGATGCCGGCAACCTTCAGGCCGTGCATGAACTGAGAGTAAGAGATGTCGTTCAGGCGAGCAGCAGCGTTGATACGAGTGATCCAGAGAGAACGGATCTCGCGCTTCTTGTTGCGGCGATCACGATACTGGTACTGCAGGGAGTGCTGGACCTGCTCTTTAGCATGCTTGTAAGTACGCGAAGCGGCACCGTAGTAACCCTTCGCACGGTGCATAACGGTACGGCGCTTCTTCTTGGCGGCAACAGCGCGCTTAATACGTGCCATGTTCTATCAACTCCTAGACGGTTAAACGAAAAACGGGAACGCGAACTTAGGCGAGACGCGACTTGATGACCTTGCGGTCGGCAGCGGCGATCTCGGTCTCCTGACGGAAGCCACGCTTACGCTTGGTGGACTTCTTGCTCAGGATGTGGCTCTTGAAAGCCTTGGCGCGCATAAGCTTGCCGGTACCAGTCTTGCGGAAACGCTTCTTGGTGCCGCTGTGGGACTTCATCTTAGGCATGAAATACTCCTTAATCGGTTACAGAACACTAGTTACTTGGTATCGCTTGCCGCTTTATCCTCATCGAAGGCGCCCTTAATCGGGGCGAGCAGCATAAGCATGTTACGGCCTTCCATCTTAGGCTTGGACTCGACCGTAGCGTAAGGCTTGAGATCCTCGGCGAGACGCTCGAGAACGTTAAGACCCTGCTCCGGGTGAGCCATCTCACGGCCGCGGAACATGATGGTGATCTTAACGCGTGCGCCCTTCTTGAGGAAGCGCAGAACGTGACCCTTCTTGGTCTCGTAGTCGCCAACGTCGATCTTGGGTCGGAACTTCATTTCCTTGACCTCGACCTTGGACTGGTTCTTACGAGCGGCCTTGGCCTTCATGGCCTGCTGGTACTTGAACTTACCGTAGTCCATGACCTTGCAGACCGGCGGCTCCGCGTTGGGAGCGATCTCGACCAGGTCGAGACCCTGATCGTCGGCGACGCGCTGGGCATCGCGGATGGCGAACAGGCCGAGCTGAGAGCCATCGACGCCAATCAAACGGCACGAAGATGCAGTGATCTCGTCGTTGATGCGGGTGTCATCAGACTTAGCTATTTTCCCTACCTCCATTCATAAAAAAATAACCCGGCGCTTCTTTGCAACCAGGTCGTACACATAGACATCCTCGGTATGAGGAAGGGAATCTAAGTTGTATGACCAGTCAGCTGCTCATTGGCGCCAAAAGGTGGGAACCCTCAGGTTCCTCTTTAGGGCATTGCGGGAACAACGCCTTGCGAATAATAACACGTACCGCGCGTTATCACATTACGTACACGAAAAAGGGGGCCGCAACCCCCTTGAAGCGCAGGTGCATGTATGGTGCCCGAGGCGAGACTCGAAGGGCCTTCGCTTCGCGAAGCCCCGGGCTTCGGGCGCACGGCGCCCTCGCCACGCTCCGCTACAAACAGGCCACAGGCCTGTTTGCCTAACGCTCCGCGCGCTCACGCGAGTTCGGCACGAAAAAGGGGGCCTTGACCCCCTTGAACGCTCACTTGCATGTATGGTGCCCGAGGCGAGACTCGAACTCGCACGTTGTTGCCAACGGTGGATTTTGAGTCCACTGCGTCTGCCAATTCCGCCACTCGGGCACGTAATGCGTGAGTTAGTTTATCACAGCTTTCAACTGATTACGCCGAAAATGGAACTTCGAGCATTTCGACGAGTTCGACCGTGCGGAGCATCTCGCGCTGACGGCATCCGTGTCCGTTAACCGAGGCTTCGCCCATCTGGTTGTCATAGGGGTCCTCGCGCATGCCGTCGAAAGCAGGCACAAACTCTGCCTGGAATCGATTGTTGGCCACCATACGCCACGGGTCGAGATTGCCAAAGTAGTGACGACGGCGCCACTCCTCCCCCATCCTGCGAGCAGAAGATCCAAATGACACGTCGGCGTTGAGCCAACCGGTCTGCGGCGTATAGAACTCTGCCCAGTCGTGCGACCCCACCGAATCGGGCGCAACGTACAGGCCGCTCTGCCAACGGGCAGGCACGCCCGCGATACGGCACATGGTGATAAACGTGAGCGCCATAACGCCGCAATCGCCGCGGAGCGAATGCGCGCAGTCATCGGCAATAGATCCCAAAAGCAAGTACGGCGGCTGATAGCGATAGTCGATATGCTGCGTCAGGTAATCATAGATAGCACGGGCGCGATCGAGCGGATCCTCGAGTCCGTCAACAACACCGGCCGTCAGCTGCAGCAGATACGGCGTGAATGCAATGTGCGGACGGTCCTCGGAAATATCCTCGGGCAGAGGCGCGTCCATACGCGGGTGAACCGGAAGTGTGCCACCGTAGACATCACAATAAGCAGCATCGATGTGATAACGATAGGTCACCGAGAATGAGCGTTCACTCGAAGAAGACCACGAGGCGGTACGTGCCGAAGCGTTCGCGGGAGCAACAGCACCCTCCGGCGTCATGTCGAGAATCTCGACCCGAGACTGCTGGCGACAGGTGGCGGCAACGGGAAGCCAAGCGCGAACGGTCTCCCCCTCTAGAGCGCCGGGGACAGACACAGACGCTTTAAGCGTAATGACGCGAGCCAATCCGTTTTGCGACTCCATCTCCTTGAGCATCTCGTTGCGCAGTGCAATTCCGTCCGTAGGATCGGGACGCATGCCGGGGACCTCTTTGGGATATACGCGAAGCGAATCGAGGAAGTTGTCGAGAACGAGCAGCTCGCCATCGATAAAGCGCCAGTCAATACGCTTACGGTCAATCAGATCGTCAAACTGCTCCTCGGTAAACTCAGGCCACTCCTCGCGAATCATCGCAATAGCTCGATCGCGCGACACCGAAAAATGAAGTGGCGTCTCAAGCATGCGATACCGCTCGGCACGAACGCAGGCTGCCAGCGAAGGCTCAGGATTCTGCCCCAAAAGACGATCACAAGCCGCAACAGCCTGCGCCAAATATCCGGCATCCTTGAGTCGAAGAATCTCGGGCGGCAGTCCAATATCGAGATGACGAAAGTCATCACAGCAAACATCAACAGAGCAACCAACAGGACCCTCGTCAATAACCTTCCCATCCGAAGGCAGCACATTAATAACAGCCATACCAAACTCCAAGTCATTAGAACTCTTGAAGTCCATTGTAGCGAGATAAAAAAAGAAAGCCCCAATTAAGGAGCCCTCAACACCGCCGAACGGTAGTCAATAAATAAATTCAGCCCAGTAACCCTGCGGCGGTAAACGAAGGAAGCCCCGTCCCCCGGAGCTGATTCCGTCTCGCGACTTCTGGCAAAGCCAGGTGAGCGCGAGGGAAACAGCGTAGGGGAAACGGGGCCTCCGGCGGGAAGTTAAACCGCTACTTACGCCTTGTTGACGGAGCCAAACTCCTCCATGAGCTCCTTGGTGCGAGCAACGATGTTGTCGCGACCAGGCTTGAGGAGCTTGCGGGGGTCGAAGCCCTTGCCCTGCTGATCCTTGCCAGCCTCGATGTACTCGCGGACGCCCTTGGCGAAGACGAGCTGCAGGTCGGTGTTGACGTTGATCTTGGAGATGCCCAGGGAAATGGCCTTCTTGATCTGATCCTCGGGGATGCCGGTACCACCGTGCAGGACGAGGGGCAGGTCGCCGGTCTGAGCCTTAATCTCGCCCAGGCGCTCGAAGGAAAGACCGGCCCAGTCGGCAGGGTACACGCCGTGGATGTTGCCAATGCCGCAGGCGAGGAAGTCGACGCCCAGGTCAGCGATCTGCTTGCACTCAGCAGGATCAGCGAGCTCGCCGCTGGAGGTCACGCCGTCCTCGGTGCCGCCGATGCCGCCGACCTCGGCCTCGATGGACATGCCCTTGGAGTGGGCAAGCTCAACGAGCTCCTTGGTGCGGTCGAGGTTAAGCTGGAAGGTCTCCTCGTGAGAGCCGTCATACATGATGGACGTGAAGCCGGCCTCGATGCACTTGAAGCAGTCCTCGTAAGAACCGTGATCGAGGTGAAGGGCGACGGGAACGGTAACGCCCGTGGCCTCGACGGCAGCCTTGACCATGTCGGCGCAGACCTTGAAACCGCCCATCCACTTAGCGGCACCAGCGGTGCACTGAAGGATCAGCGGAGACTTGGCCTCCTCGGCGGCCTGGAGAATAGCCAGGGTCCACTCGAGGTTGTTGGTGTTGAAGGCACCAAGACCGTACTTGCCGGCCTCGGCCTTCTTGAGCATGTCTGCTGCGTTGACGAGCATAAAAGAAACCTCCTGTAAGGTTGCTCCGATAACGCCTGAGATTTTACCACGGCGCACCCGAGCATAAACGTTCGTTTGTTCACGAATATCGTCCAAACAGACTTTTTTGACCGTTTGCCCTACGAAATCGACCCGTTGGGGAAAAATAGCTTGACGTTTGGACGCTTCTCGTGCTTCAAAAGCCGACTATTAAGCTAAATCTGCATGAAAGGGTTCTGCATGAGCTCGCGTGCCATGGTGGTCGAATCGCCATGACCGGTTAGGCAAACGGTATCGGGCGGGAGAAGCCGGGCGAGCTTGGAGAGCGAGCGCAGAATCGCCGCCTCGGCTCCTCCAGAAAGATCGGTGCGGCCGTGCCCACCCGGAAACAGGGTGTCGCCCACAAAGGCAATGTTCCCCTGCTCGGTGGCAGCAAACAAGACGATCCCGCCCGGCGTATGCCCTGGCGTCTCGATCACCTGCAGGTAGATATCGCCCACCTTGATAGCATCTCCCTCGGCGAGCAGGTGCGTCGGCTCCCCGGGGTCAGGCGTCTCAATGCCCCACATAGCTCGCTGTTCCTCGATGTTCGCATGCGGCACCGCCACATCCTTAGCACACAGCTCATACTGGCAGCCCTCGCCAACGGTGGTTCGCACGCCTGCAACACCACCAACATGATCGGCATGGCCATGAGTGCATACGGCGCCAAACACGCGTACGCCGGGATGCTCGGCTCGAATATGCTCCACCAGGCGTTCGCCTTCCCATGCGGGATCGATAATCACGCACTCATTGTCCGAAATAACAGCATAGCTATTGGTCTGAATGGGACCGTTTACGAGCGTCTCGATCTCGACCGATCCCTTGGGAGTTAAATCCAAGGACACAGCACTCATGTCCCTCTCCTCTCTATAGAACTCGAGGCATCAAACGATGCCTCGAGTGTAGCGAATATCGATAATGTGACACGTTCGTCGCGACTAAACGCGGCGCTTAAGCTGGGCTCCACCCTCACCGGGCATCAGGCGGCGCGCGTCGTAGACCGAGTCAACGCTGCTGATGGAGGCCAGCAGCGGATCCAGACCACTCGCGTCCGAGATCTCGACCATAAAGCGCAGGGTCGCAATGCCCTCGCGGTTGGTCGACGTGGCGGCAGAAAGGATATTGCCGCCCGCATCGCCAATGGCAATGGTGACATCCTTGAGCAGGCCCATGCGGTCCAGGCACTCGACCACGATCTCGACCTGGAAGAGGGTGTCGGCAGCGCCGTCCCACTCCACTTCAATCATGCGCTCGGGATGCTCCATAAGACCCTTGACGTTGGGACAGTTGGCGCGATGCACCGAAACGCCACGACCGCGCGTGATGAAGCCGACGATGTCGTCGCCCGTCACGGGGTTGCAGCAATGAGCCAGACGGACCAGTAGGCCGCTGTTGCTCTCGCCCTTGACGATAATGCCGTTACTGGCGCTCTTGCCGCGCTTTTGCGGCTTGCGGTTGGAGCCGCGAGCAGGCTGCTTCACGACCTCGGCGATAGCCTCGGCCTTGGTGAGCTGTTCCTCGGGCTTGGGGTCCAAGATTTGCTCGACCTTATTGCCCACAGCGCGCGGGGCAACCTTGCCGGCGCCGACGGCGGCAAACAGGTCCTCGAGCTGCTTGAAGTTAAACTGCTCCGCCACGGCGTTGAGCGCACGCGTCGAACGCGGCGTAGAAATGCCATAGCCACGCTTACGCAGGTCCTTAGCCAGCATATCGCGACCAGCAGCAGCGTCGTCGTCCTTGGTCGCAGCGGCAAAATAGCGGCGGATCTTTGACTTGGCGGAAGGTGTCTTAACGATCTTGAGCCAATCACGCGACGGCTTGGAACTCTTGTTAGTCAGAATCTCGACACGGTCACCCGTCTTAATCTCGTGCGTGAGCGGAGCCACCGCACCGTTGATTTTGGCGCCGACGCAATGGTTTCCCACCTCGGTGTGAACGGCGTAGGCAAAGTCGAGCGGCGTGGAGCCGGCACGAAGCGCCATGACCTCGCCCTTGGGCGTAAAGACAAAGATCTCCTGATCGAAGAGGTCGACCTTCAGCGAATGCAGGTATTCCTTGGCATCGGTGATCTCGTCGGAAGCCGCCCAATCGAGCGAATGCTTGAGCCAGTTGATCTGGTCGTCCAAACGTTGAGCGTCATTGGTCTTGGAAGCAGACGATCCGCCCGACTTCTTATAGAGCCAGTGGGCGGCAATGCCGTACTCGGCCTGCTCATGCATCTCATAGGTTCGAATCTGAATCTCGAGCGGGCGGGCCGTGGGGCCGATAACCGTCGTATGGAGCGACTGGTAGTTATTGACCTTGGGCATGGCGATATAATCTTTAAAGCGACCGGGCATGGGGTGCCACAGCGTATGCACCGCGCCGAGCGTGGAGTAGCAATCGCGCACCGAATGCGTGATGACGCGCAGTGCCACCAGGTCGTAGATCTCGGAGAATTCCTTGCCCTTGCGCTTCATCTTTTGGTAGATGGACCAATAGTGCTTGGAACGGCCGTTGATTTGGAAGTCCTCTAGACCAATGCGGTTGAGCTCATCGGTAAGCGTCTTGATGGTCTCGGCAAGGTAGCGCTCGCGGACCTCGCGCGACTCAGCCACCATGCGCGCGATGCGCTGGTAGGCATCGGGCTCCAGGTAGAAGAAGGACAGGTCCTCGAGTTCCCACTTAATAGAGCTCATGCCCAGGCGGTCGGCCAAGGGCGCGTACACGTCCATGGTCTCGCGCGCCTTAAACAGGCGACGATCCTCGCGCAGGGCTGCCAGCGTTCGCATGTTGTGCAGACGGTCGGCAAGCTTAACGATGATGACGCGGATGTCCTTGGACATGGCGAGGAACATCTTGCGCAGCGTGAGGGCCTGTTTCTCGTCCATGCTGTCGACTTCGATGTTGGTGAGCTTGGTCACGCCATCGACGAGCTCGGCCACTGTATCGCCAAACAGGTCGGAAACATCGGCAAGCGAGGTCTCGGTATCCTCGACGGTATCGTGTAGCAGCGCGGCGCACACCACGTCACAGTCCATCTTGAGATCGGCCAAAATGATGGCCACCTCGACGGGATGGTTGATGTACATCTCACCCGAGCGGCGCTTTTGGTTGCAGTGCTTCTCGGCAGCAAAGCAATAGGCCTGCTCCACCTTAGAAAAGTCGTCCTCATTCATATATTTGAGGCACAGGCGCTCCAGCTTGTCGTAGCTGTCCGCCATAATCTCGGGCGGCAGCTCATCGGCATGCTTATAGTGCTCCATCTCCGAGAACGGCTGGAGGGCGGAATCATGGGCGGTACGGGCTGCGGCATCCATCGAGGTCCCCTTCCCCTAGGCCCGCGGTACGATCGGGCGGTTAACTTTGGCTAGCATATCAGAAGCGCACGAATCGAGCGCCCAACTCCGGAAAGCCGAGAACTCCATGCGCGAACGCAAGCCCTCCAAATAGCGAATTGACCTGCTCAATTGCACACGGCCGGGGTTTTCGGCCATCGCGATGCGACGGGTGTCGTCAAACCCCGAAACGCGACAGAAGCCAAGCTCTTCGAAGATTCCCAGGCCACTTTCCACCGAGCGCTCGTCGACCGGCGTGCGGGCATCGATGGCAAGGCACATCTGCGCGATGTCGATATCGCTCGCGCTAAAGGAATCGTCCCCGGTCTTGCCGCGGTTGGAGCGCCACATGGTTTGCAGCGCGCGATAGAGCGTGACGAGCTCGTCGCGCTCGGGCGCATAGCAGTCGAGTAGGCGCTCGTTAATGCGGGCGTCGCGCGACGAATAGAGCAGGTGAATCACGGCGGGCTGTCCATCGCGACCGGCGCGGCCACTCATCTGGTTAAACTCAATCGCACCAAACGGCATGTGGTAGAGCACGACATGGCGGATATCGGGCAGGTTGACGCCCTCACCGAAAGCCGAAGTTGAAACGATGCAGCTGAGGCTTCCGTCTCGGAATGCTTCCTCCACGCGGCGGCGATCGGAGCGCGCAAGCCCCGCGTTATAGAACGCGATATGGGTTGCGCAATCGGGCACACGCTTGCGCAACGTCTTGGCGAGCGCCACGGACTGGTCGCGCGAATTGACGTAAATGACGGTCTTCTCCCCCGTCGCCACGATCGACACCAAACGGTTCTCGCGGCTCGCAAGGTCGCGGTCGTCCTCGAGCTGCAGGTTCTCGCGCACCGTCTCGTCGACCACCGTGCGAGTGATCGGCAGCATGCGGGCAAGCTCGGCCACGACCGGAGCCGTCGCGGTGGCCGTCGCAGCCATAACAACCGGGTCGCCCAGGGCTTTGAGGATATCGGGAATGTCGAGATAGGCGCTGCGGTCGCCGCCCTTGGCAAGGCCGGCGTGGTGCGCCTCATCGATAACGACAAAGCCGATGCGGCCCGAACGCGCGAAGCGGTCACGGTGGATAGATAGGAACTCGGGCGTCGTGAGCACGATACCGGTGCGGCCCGAAGCTAGGCCGGCGAACACATCATCGCGTGCGGCCTCCACGGTCTCGCCGGTCAGCACGCCAACGCCAATGCCAAGCGCTGCCATCGTCGACGAGAGGTGATAGGCCTGGTCGGCAACAAGCGCGCGCAGCGGATAGACAAAGATGCTCGCACGTCCGCGAAGGACAGCCTCGCGCGCAGCATGTACATGGAAGATGAGAGACTTGCCGCGGCCCGTTCCCATAACGGCCAAGACGCTCTGGTGGTCGGCCAAGGCATCGAGCGCCTCAACCTGCGCGCGGTGCGGCTGGTTCGATCCGATAAAGCTATGGATAAGCGAGCGCGTGAGCTCGGTATAGGAAAGCTGGGCGAGCGTCTCGCGCTTACGCGACTCCAGGCGCAGGCCGGAATCCGCCGGCTGCACGCCACGACGAAGCTCGCATGCCGGATCGTCGACGCTGGGCAGCGCGGTATCGCGGACCAGAACATCCTTGATCATGAGCTTGGGCTTCACACGCCCCTGCCAATGCTCGGCAACGGCCTCGAACACCAAGTCGACAGCGCTATCGCAGTTGATGAGCTTATCGATTTGCGGCACGCGGAACATAATGGCCGGCACACTCGCGGCGCCATCGGTCGCCACAAAGCGCATGTGCTCGCCGGTTTTGCCCACCACGGCGCGGTCGCACATCGTCACGCCCTCGGCAGCCAGCAGCGGCACCTTGTTGCCCTGGCCAAACGGCTCAAGACGGGAGATCTGCTCGATGGTCTCGATATTCAGCTCGGAAAGGTCGACGGTGGCGGCGACCTCGTCGGTGTCTTCAAAGTCCTCGGCGGGAAGCTCCGATAGCACGGCGGAAAGGCGGCGGCGGAACTCATCGAGCTTGGATGCCTCGATGGTCACACCCACCGCACCGGCATGTCCGCCGCGACGAATCAGCAGGTCGGAACAACGCTCGACGGCGTCGAACAGGTTGACCTTGCCCACCGAGCGACCCGATCCGCGCGCAACGCCGTCCTCAATCGAGAAGAGCAGCGCCGGCACGTGATAACGGTTGGTCAGGCGGCTCGCTACGATACCCTTGACGCCCTCGTGCCAGCCCTCGCCACCCACGACGATTGCGCGACCGCCGTCATAGGTCTCCTCGACCTTTGCCATGGCGTCGCGTGTGAGCTCCGCCTCGATCTCGCGGCGCTGACGGTTGATTTCCTCGAGCTCGGCTGCCAGTGCACTTGCCTCGATAGGATCGCGGGCAAGCAGCAGGTCGAGCGCCAGCTTGGGATCAGCCATGCGGCCGGCAGCATTCAGACGAGGGATGAGCGAAAACGACAGGCCGTCGGCCGTAATGGTAGAAAGGTCGGCCTTGGCAAGTGCGGCAAGCGCGATATAGCCGGGACGGGCCGTCACGCGCATCTGTTGGATGCCCTCGGCGACCAGTGCGCGATTCTCGGGCGTGAGCGGCATCATGTCGGACACGGTGCCCAGCGCCGCGACCTCGATCAGCGAACGCCAATACGACGGCTTGCCCAAACGCTCGCCCAGGACCTGCACCAGCTTGAGCGCCACGCCGGCACCGGCAAGCTCGCGCGAGGGACCCTCGTCCTCGAGCTTGGGGTCGGTCAGGGGCACGCCCTGCGGCACCTGGTCGGACGGCTCGTGATGGTCCGTGACCACCAAATCGATCCCCAGGCTCTCCAGATAAGAGACCTCCTCCTTGGCGGCAATGCCGTTATCGACGGTCACGATCAGGTTGGGTTGGGCGAGCTCGTTGACGCGGTCGAGCGCCGCACGCGACAGGCCGTAGCCCTCGTCAAAGCGATGCGGAATAAACGGCGTGACGTTGGCGCCAAACGAACGTAGCGCCTCGGTCAACAGACAAGTCGACGTAATGCCGTCAACGTCAAAATCGCCAAAGACCGCGATGTGCTCGTGGTTGCGAATAGCGCGCTCGACGCGGTCGGCAACGACCGCCATGCCCGGAATAATGAGTGGGTCGGCCCAGTCGCGATCGAGCGAAGGCGTCAAAAACAGCTGGCCTTCCTCGATGGATGCAATGCCGTGCGCAACCATAATGCGCGCCACCAGCCCGGGTATGCCCAGGCCAGCCGAAAGCTCCTTTTCGAGTTCGGGGTTTTGCCGAGCGACCGCCCAGCGATGCGTCGTCTTAAGCGATGACATAGGCGCCCACCCCCGATAGGGGCAGGTCGCCGCGATACCTCTCACGGTTCATAGCGATGAGTCCTCTGTGTATACCCGCTTCGGCAGGCAGATCTGTTGAACGGATTTATTATACCGTGCAGCGCGGACGCACAACGTCCAGCACGCCGCGGTTTCGATAAACGAGGGCGGTAATACCCTCGAAATAATCGAGCGTTTCTGACGCACGGACGCATGCGAGCGTCTAGCATATCCATTCAAAACGGATTCACGAGCAAAGGGAGTCACAAGAGCATATGAAGCAATGGGTTGGACTGGGCAAGTTTCTTGCGGGGCACATGCAGGTCATCGTTCCGATTTGCGTGACGCTCGGCGTGCTCTTTCCCCGGCAGATCGGCGTGCTCAAGCCCATCGTTCCCGCCCTGTTTGCCTTTATGACGTTCCAAGGTGCGCTCAGCAACACCTTTCACCAGGTGGCCGAGGTGTTCCGCCGTCCCCTACATTTGATTTTGGCGTTATTTGTCTCGGCCGTGCTCATCCCCATCGCGGCGTATGCCATGAGCTCACTGTTCTTTGGTTCCAACCCAAACCTTGTCTGCGGCATCGTGCTCGAGTACAGCGTACCCGTGGCAGTCACCGCCTTTATGTGGATTAGCATGTTCGGCGGCAACGGCCCGCTCGCGCTCACCATCATCCTGACGTCCTCGGTCATCTCGCCCGTGACGATTCCGCTCACGCTGAAGCTCCTGCTGGGTGCCACCGTCGCAATCGATGTTCCGGGCATGATGCAGAACATGGCCTTTATGATCGCCATCCCTGCCGTGTTCGGCATCGTGATCAACGAGCTCACGCGCGGATGGGGACATGAGAAACTCTCCCCCGCGCTTTCGCCCGCCTGCAAGTTCATGATGATGGGGGTCATCGCGTCCAACTCCACCGCCATGAGCGAGTACGTGTTGCACATGAATGTTGAGCGCTTGGAAGTCGCCCTCTTTATTTTGGTCTTCGCCATCAGCGGCTTTGTCGTCGGTTTTCTGGTCGCCCGTGCGTTGCACCTGCCGTATAGCGAGACGACCACCATGTGCTTTACCTGCGGCATGCGTAACATCTCTTCGGGCGCCGTCATCGCCACGCAGTACTTTCCAGGCGAAGTCGTGTTTCCCGTCATGTGCGGAACGCTGTTTCAGCAGGTGCTCGCCTCGGTTATCGGACATCTCTTTGAGCGACTGACCGGCGAGGAGCGCGCCGCCCAACGCAAGCGGGTCGAAGCCGGCCGCGACGCCATGGCGCGCTAGGCTGTGCGCATTACGCGGGTGTTAGTCTTGCTATACGAGCGTTTCCAGATGCGCACGCAGACGCTCAGCATCGATATCGAGCGTCGTCTCGGCATTGACTTGGGCCAAACGATAGCCGACAAAGTAGGGCGAAACCACCCAACGCGGCAGCGCCTTGGCAATGGTCCGACCGCCCAGGTGATAGAAGAACAAGTTGTACGACTCTGCGCGACCGCCATGGTGTTCGCGCAAAATGTAGCGCAGAACCACCTGAATCGCATCGGCAAACAGGTCCGCCTCGGCTTGGTCGTGGGCGTCGTCGCTGGCGGCGATTCCCAGTGGAGCCG
>CALEXE010000116.1:0-1903 GCA_937925265.1 uncultured Collinsella sp.
AAGGATGACATGGCCAACGTGATTGAGTCGCTGAAAGACACCGACATGGTTGTCTTCGCTTCGCCTATCTACTGGTTTGACATCACTGCGCAGGAAAAGACCGCCATCGACCGCCTGTACGCCTTCGGTGCCACGGGTTTCCCGTTCACCAAGACGGCACTTTTGCTCGATAGCCACAGCGAGGGTGTCTATGATGCGGCGATCGCTATGTACAAGTCAACCTGCGCGTACTGCAAGTGGGAGGACCAGGGCATTGTCACGATTGGTGGCATGACCGAGCGCGACAGCATGGCATCGTCGCCCAAGTTGAAAGAGGTGCGAGAGCTCGCTCGCAAGCTCGCCTAAGGACAAGAAGAACGCATGGCAATCGGTGTTGGTGGAAATGCTTGCTGTCCTTACCGAGAGATAGGGGCGAATTCCCTCAAGTGCCGTATAGAACAATTTTTAAACGCAGAAAAATAACTGAAAACAAATTAATCCGCGTTAAAATATTGTCAAATAGAAGTTCATGAGGGAAGGTTACGTATGCGTCGCAAGGCAGACGAGCTCCTTAGGGAATGGCGAGACAGAGCTGATAGAAAACCTTTGCTGGTCAAAGGCGTGCGCCAGTGTGGCAAGACCTATTTGCTCAGAACGCACGCCCAGGATCTTTTCGAATCGGTTGTCTACGTTAATCTTGAGAACGACCGGTCGGCGCGAGCGGATTTTTCGGGCGGTCTTGATCCTCATTCGATCGTACGTGCGATCGAGGCTCGTACGGGACAGCGTATCGTGCCTGGCAAAACCTTACTGTTCATTGACGAGATCCAGGCATGCGAGGAAGCGCTCACTTCCCTTAAATACTTTTGCGAAGATGCTCCCGAGTATTACGTTGCGGCTGCCGGGTCGCTTCTTGGGGTTGCCATTAACCATCAGTCGTATTCGTTCCCCGTCGGAAAGACCGACTTGATTGAGATGACTCCACTCGATTTCGAGGAGTTTCTCTGGGCGATGGGGCACGATCAGCTGGTCGACGAGATACGCTCATCATTCGAGATAATGGGTCCTCTTGCGCCAAGCCTTCATGAAAAGGCGCTTGGGCTCTATCGACAGTATCTTGTTGTTGGCGGAATGCCCGAGGCGGTCCAAACGTACATCGATGATCAGTCAATCATTGATGTGGCCGAAAAGCATCGGATTATTCTCGACGGATATTCCGCCGACACCAATAAATATGCTGATGAACGCTTGAGCGCAAAGACGCGTGCGTGCTTCGATTCCATTCCACAGCAGCTTGCCAAAGAGAATCGTAAATTTCAATACAAGGTAGTGCGAGCGGGGGGCAATGCGTCTCTCTTTGGAGATGCTCTCGATTGGCTTGTATTGTCGGGTACGGTGGCGCGCTGCAGCCTAGTCGGGCAGATCGAAAGCCCTTTAGAGGCCTTCGTTAACCCTTCTGCTTTTAAAATCTATCAGGCGGATACAGGGCTGCTGGTCTCCAAGGCCGGTGCTCAACGCGCCGATATTCTTGCCGGTATCGGCGGCACATTCATGGGTGCACTTACCGAAAACTACGTTGCCCAACAGCTTTCAGCCATGGGTTATCCACTGCATTATTGGGCGCGAGATAATCGTGCGGAAATCGACTTTGTAGTAGAGAAGCAGGGATGCTTGTCTGCGATTGAAGTCAAGGCGGGGGAGAACACAAGATCTCGAAGTCTGTCCTCACTTAAAAAGACCCATCCGGGCGTGCGCCTTATCAGGCTATCGACTAAGCCCTTTGGAATGAATGATGGGCTTATGTCTGTTCCGCTTTATGCGGCATTTTGTCTATAGGGATGATGCTGGTGTAATGCATGGGGCCCGGGGCGCAGCGTTTACTGCGCTCCGGGCCCCGCTGCTTTGTAAAACCATGACGGTTTAG